>NZ_AMFQ01000152.1:0-106977 GCF_000335555.1 Acinetobacter sp. WC-743
AAATTAAGTAGGTGAAAAAGAAAAAGCTAAATTTACACGACGGAGTCTTACATCCAAAGTTTAAATTTATGGAATAGCCTTCGGCTCGAGGTACTTTTGTTTTGGCATGAGGAGCAAAGCTCCGCAAGGGCAACCATCTTGCGCAGCGACATCGCTGCTCACCGCAGAACTCGTTCACTATCGTCAAAATATTCAAAGTTTCGCAGAAACTTTACTTATTAGAAGGAGTCTTGCCTCAAGCAATTGCGGATGACGTTTTCGCGTATCCATATTCATCTAGCTCCAAAATTTAATTTTAGAGTTACTGCGTAACATCAGTTAATAAAAGAAATACGTCAAGAAAATGTGTAGATTCCTCATTCAAAAAATATGATTAAATGATAATGATATTTATTTGCATTTATGTTGCGTTAGGCTTAGCATGATGTCTAGCTTTTCATGATGTTGATCAATGAACTAAAACAGTGTGTCGGGGGGAAGACTTGGTTTTTGTGAATTTTTCCCTTTTGAACGTGAGCATCAATCAGTTCAAAAAAGATATTTATTTTTAAAAGGAAAGTACAATGAATAAGATTGCCTTGAATTTACAAGATGAAATTGCTGATACTTTATTGATTACATTGTATGCAAAGTCCGTAGAAACACGAAAACAAGATCCTCTGATCAACGATCAAACGGCTTGTGAATTGGTCGAAAAAATTGATTATGATTTTTCAAAATACAAAAATAAAACCGCAAGTTCAGTTGGGGTTGCAATTCGCTCTAATCATTTTGATCAGAAAGTGAAGCAATTTATTCAATGTCATCAAAACCCAATAGTTGTTTTTGTTGGGTGCGGATTAGACACGCGTCTTCAACGTATTGGTGAAAGTGCTCAGCAAGCACAATTTTATCAACTCGATCTCGATGAAGTGATAGAACAACGAAAGAAACTGTTATCACCACAAGAAAATGAACATTTAATTGCCAGTTCCATGCTCACGACAACATGGATGGATCAATTGAAACAAGATCACCCTCAAGGGGACTTTATGTTCGTCATAGAAGGGGTGTTAATGTATTTTAATGAAGCACAAAATAAACAAGTTCTTATCGGTTTGGCAGAGCGTTTTTCAGGGGCAGAAGTACATTTTGATATGCTGAATCAATGGATGAGCACCAAATCATCATTACATGACACTGTGAGTAAAACCAAAGCAACTTTTAAGTTTGGTCTAGATGACGACAAAGCGATTGAAGCTTGGCATCCTAAACTCAAATATGGGCAGACTTATTTATTTAATCAGTTTAAAGGTTGGCGTCGAATGGGCATTATTTTAACTACTTTAATGTCAATTATTCCGCAAATGAAAACATCTTCACGGATTTTAATGTATCGAATTAAATGACGCTTTTAAAAATGCCAATAATTTATTTTAGAGCCTTTTATCGAGATAGATGGTGACTTTTAAACCTTGTGGCTGGTTGTGACTAAATTGAATGGAATAACCGTAGCGTTCAAGGATCAATTTAACCAAAGATAAGCCCAATCCATGTCCATTATTTTGCGACGATTTACGCCAAAATCTTTGTGTTAATAAAGTTAGTTCATTGTCAGCGAGTCCGATACCATGATCAACGATCATCAATTTACCTTTTATTAATTGAATTTCAATTGTTTGCTGAGAATTTGAATGAATATATGCATTTTCAATCAAATTTTTTAAGATGATATTCAACTCAGTTTCAGGAATTTGAATAGTTTGCTCAACCGCTATAGTCAGGTTTAAATTGTTTCTGATTTCAGGGTAGTTCGACTCAAGTTCAAGCATAACTTGCTTTAAACTTTGACCAATATCTGTAGAGACAGGCTGAAATGCTTGTAAAGTCATAGCCTCCATCTGACTGAGCAATAACAGTTGTTTTAATAGTTGTTCATAGCGATTGATACTATGTTCTGCTTGTTCAAGGTTTTTAAATGCCGCATGATCTGTCATTTGAGACTGAGCTAACATGAGTTTACTCAGTTGAACGTGTGTTTTGATTGCGGTCAATGGACTACGCAACTCATGTGCAGCGAATGCGGTAAAACTCTTTTCATTTTCAAGACTTTTATGAAGTTGTTGAATTAAATCAAATAAATTGTCCACAAATGGCTGGATTTCTTTGGGAGTATTTTGTGACTTCAATTCAATCAAATAGAGGGCGGATTCCGATAAATTCTGTTTTTTCTTAATCAAGGTATTGGAAATATTTTGTAGCGGACGAAATTCCACTCGCATAATCCATAAAATCAACAGAATACATAAAAAGAGTGTAGCGATCAGTGGGATCAAAACGGATTGTAAAATTTGTTTGAGCAATGAGTGGCGTAGTTGCAGTTTTTCAGCAGTTACCACCTGAATATTGCCTTTTTGAATGACATAACTGCGCCATTCTGTATTCTGATAACGCCATGTACTAAAACCAGTTTTTTGTGTCTGTAGATTTTCTGGCGCACCACGAGTTCGAGCCACGATTTTTTGTTCAACGGCAATATTTGAGCTAAAAACTGAGACCTCACAGGCAATCAGATTTGGATGATTAATATCCTGAGTCTCATGTTGGAGTGCTGAATGAATGTCTTGTAGAGGGAGCTGTTGGACTAAACGGATCACCATATGTGCTGAGGCTGATAAACGTTCATCTAAGGTGTCTTGTAAGCGTTTGGCTAAATCAAAATAAAGCCAACAGAAAACAAATGACCACAGTAATACAAAGATAACAGTAATACTGACCACGAGCCTCCATTTGAGACTGTATCCTTTCACTTGCTTTGCTCCGGATTTTTTAAGATATAACCGACCCCTCGAACGGTTTGAATAATATTGCTATGAATTTTCTGTCTTAGATGATGGATATGAACTGAGATTGCGTTACTTTCTATAGAATCTTGAAAGCCGTAAATTTTATCAATCAGTTGTTCATTTTTTAAAATTTGATTTGGATAGAGCATAAAGATTTCAAGCAAACTGTATTCACGTCGAGACAAGCTTAATAATTGATTTTGATAAAAAACTTCTTGTGTCTCACAGTTAATTTTGAGCTCACCCATCTGTAATATATTGGAAGAATAGCCAGCATAGCGGCGTGACAATGCCAATATTCGCGCAATAAGCTCATTTAAATCAAAAGGCTTAGTGAGGTAATCATCGGCACCAGCATTTAATGTCTCAATGCATTGTTGAGTTCGATTGCGTGCGGTTAAGACTAGAACAGGGATATGAATTTGATCTTTTCGCCATGATGCAAGTAATTCTAAGCCATCTTGGTCTGGAAGCCCCAAATCCAATAAACACAGGTCTACTGAACTTTGACGGATAAAATAATCAGCTTCACGAGCTGTTCGTGCATGTTCAACTGAAATGTTTAAATAATCTAGTGCAGCCAATATGCTTTGAGCAATGTAGGGATCATCTTCAACTAATACGACAAACATGAGATTTCCTCGGTAGATGACTGCATTCTACAAATAAATTCGCTTGTTAATACTTTCTTAATGATTGTTTTTAATTGATCAACAAGATTGGTTAAAAATAAGATAAGAATGGTTTAACTATAAATGAATAATCAATACATTATCGTGACTTGAGGGCTAAATCAAATGACAAACTTGTCGTTGATTTATCCAAGCGTTGAATTGGAATGTGGTCTAAATAGACAGAGAATATCTTGACTCAAAAATAATCAAGCGATATGAATAACTCGGGGCAAGAAAAAATAAAATAATTAAAATAAAAAGCCGGTTACTTTAACCTAAGTTCGATAAGAATTCTTGATGAAATATGATACTCGGAAACGTCATCCGCAACTGTTTGAGGCAGGACTACTTCTATAAAGTATTGTTTCTGCGACTGATTAAATATGTTGCTGGTGGTTGACGAGTTTTGCGGTGAGCAGCGATACCGCTGCGCAAGATGGTTGCCCTTGCGGAGCTTCGCTCCTCATCCCGAAAGAAAAGTAGGGCTAGCCGCAGGCTGATCCTGAAATTGGGTGAGAACTCAGCAAGACCTTTGAGACGAAATGCGTATAATTAACCAATCATAAGCCCCTTAATTCTAAAACTAAGGGGCTTATGCAAGGGCTGAATTCGTTAAAATGCTAAAGAATTAAACCATGGCTGGGTCGCTGACGGAATCTGCACCTGTTTCAACTCGCCCTGCAAAACGGCGATAAAACTTGGCATCTTGACTACAGGTCACAGCAAAATCATACCATTGCCAAGCATCTTTTAATTCCCAGTGTTGAGTTGAAGTTTGACCTGCTTTTACCGTGATTTTTAATGGCGAATCAGTTCGATAAACCACTGGGGTAATCACAAACTCAGTATCTTTAGCACCCGTATTGTTCAGGTCGACATAAACATTGCCATTAGCAATATCATAACAAACACGGATTTCAGGATTGATCTGCAAATCTTGATTTCGATTCAAATCACCTTTGAAATGACGGTGAAAACCATTTGGCCCCATGATCCAAAGATCATAGAGACCTTGATTGTCCTTTTTGACATTCCACACATCATCCAAAGTCTTACCTGCTTCGACGATATAGCGACGTGGAATACGGCTTAGATTTAATTTGTCATACACATGAAAAACTGCACCTTGAGTTCCTGTGTTAGCAAACAAAAGTTTTACTGTTCCATCACTTTGACAACGTGCACTGGTATGTAATTCATAAGGCAAAGCTTTTGAACGACGAATACCACTGGCTTGAATTGGAAGTTGTAAATTGGTGGGGATTGGCACATTGGGTAATTTTTGTTGTGCTGATCGTAATTGATCTGCTTGTTCACGAGTTTGTTTACCATTTAATTCAGGCAATACATCTTCATTGGGTGTTTTAAAGTTAAATGCTGTGGTCAAATCCCCACAGATCGCACGACGGTATGGGCTAATATTGGTTTCTTTGACCCCAAAACGTTTTTCTAAAAACATCAATACCGAAGTATGGTCGAAGACTTGTGAGTTAACAATGCCGCCACGGCTCCACGGAGAAATCACAAACAAAGGCACTCGAGGTCCAGGTCCATAAACGCCATTGTCTTTTTTAGGCTGACCACTACTACCGAGAGGTGCATCATGGACATAGTATTCATACTGCATATCGGTTTGGCTAAGTGTAGATTTACCTGCATAAGTATTATCTGCAAGTAATGCAGGTGCAGATGGCGATGGTACATGGTCAAAATAACCATCATTTTCATCAAAATTAATCAGAAAGACGGTTTTACTCCAAACCTCAGGAACAGCTGTTAACGCATCTAAAATTTCTTGAATAAACCATGAACCTTGTACTGGGCTTGATGGTCCAGGGTGTTCACAATATATGGATGGTGCATTGATCCATGAAACTTGGGGTAATTTTCCTGTTTTAATGTCATTTTTAAATGCATCTAAAAACTCTTCAGGTTTATTGCCAGGTAATGTGTTAGCGATCCCTTTATACAGTGGATTTTTCGCATTGTCTGTACTGGCATCATAGGCTTTATATGGTAGTTTCTGTGCTGCGGCATTGTATGGGCTATTGGGTGCACCACCACTCGAAACAGGATAACCAGAATCAATATTGGCTTTTTTAAAGGTACGGAATGCACCTAACATATTATCTCCCCATTCATCTGGCATGTTTTGATAACAAATCCAATTGACCCCAGCCTCTTCTAAGCGTTCAGCATACGTTTTCCACGTATAACCAATATCCACATTTTTTGGATCACCATCAATCCAATCCCATTCGTTATTTACGAAGGCAGTGCTGGTCGGTACTGCGCCGTTGGTTCCAGTTAAATGAAATGAGCGATTGGCATCTGTACCCGTATGCATGGAGCAATGATAAGCATCGCAAATGGTAAAGGCATTTGCCAAGGCAAACTGATATGGAATTTCTTGTTCTTTGAAATAACCCATCGCATAATCAGTTTTGTAGGTTGGCCAGTTGGACATACGCCCATTGTCCCATGCCTTTTGACTATCCACCCAAGTGTGGTTTGTTCCTGGTGCACGTTGAGCATTATTACTTGAACCATCTAAGTGGAACGGGGTAAGTAGTGCACCATTACTTCGTTGTTGCTGCCAAACACTACGCCCATTTTGCACAGGTATAGTGATACGGTCTGCAAAGCCCCGAACGCCTTTAAGTGTTCCAAAATAATGGTCAAATGAACGATTTTCCTGCATCAGGATGACGACATGTTCAACGTCTTGAATAGTTCCGGTTTTGTTGTTGGCGGGAATAGCGAGTGCTTTTTGAATACTGGCTGGAAAGGCTGATAAAGTTGCTGCCCCAAAACCTGTTTTAAGGGTATTTGCTAAAAACTGACGACGATCAATCACAATATTTCTCCTAATTCAATTTTTGTATTTATGACTTATGGTGCACAACGCATAACTGGTTTTTTGGAACCATCAGGTTGAGCCGTAGAGTGATCATCATTGGAATCGTTACAAGCAGTAAGCAGCAGTAGAATGGGAAAAATATAAAAATATGCGCGCCATTGCTTTGAGTTTTTTAACATCTGGTTCATCCATAATTAAAGATGTCCACACCATAAACAGCGCTTGTGACAACTGAGTGTCATCTTTATGACAGCTCATTGACATGAAGAAACAGACAAATAAGTGTGAAAAATTGAGTTCACAATATGACGCTAAAATGCTCGAAAAATATAATGAAATGCACATGACTCAATTTAAATGTGGTAGCAGGTGATCTATCGCTATAAGTCTCACTTTATTTTTTTAATCAATTTCAAGCTATTTTTTTCATTTTCATCAAAATCTTAAACCAGATCAGGATTTTATTCAGTCTTATTTAAACGATAAATTTAGAAGTTTTTTGACATTTTTGATGCAGGTGTGGGCAGTTGATTTGAAGATATAGCAATCGATCAATCTTAGTAAAAATCACATAAATAAAAAATTATCTCAAATGATGTCTGAATAAAACGGTTTGAATCTATTGCTCTAGACTGATATAAATTGAATTGTTTGTATGTAAAAAATAGTTTTGCATATAAAACAAATTAAAACTAAAGCACGATAAACATCAGCCAGCAAACTAGGGAAATATGAGATGAAAAGGAAATATAAACGTGTAGGGGAAATAATGATTTTTCTGAATTATCAAACATTGAAAAGCAAGATGATGGTGATCGGAGGTCTATTGACATCATCATTGTTACTCGGTGCTTGTATGAATACGGACAGCAGTCAAAATGCGACTACAGGAAAATTAATATCTGTTCAGCAAGATATAGATATTTCTACATTACCAGACGCCGCAAAACGTGTGCAGATTTCATATACAACAAGCTCATTTAATGGCAAAGCGACAACAGTGAATGGTCTCATGACATTGCCGAAAACACCTGTTCCTCAAGGGGGCTATCCTGTGGTGAGTTGGGGCAGTGGCACAACCGGATTTGCTGCGCAATGTATGCCTTCTCAAGCCGTAAATGCAACACGTGATGCATATCTCAATGAATGGTTAAAACGTGGTTATGTCGTCTTGCAAACAGATTATGAAGGTTGGGGTGGTTCTGTAGGGCATCGTCCATTATTGGATGGAAAAAGCAATGCTGCTGCTTTGACGGATATAGTGACCGCTGCACATCGGTATTCTAATCAACTCAGCAATGAATGGATTGTCGTAGGACACAGTGAAGGCGGTGGTGCGGCTTTGTGGGTTGCCGGGCTCACTCAACAAGCGGGTGGGAAATATCCCTTGAAAGGTGCGATCGCAATTGCACCTGTAGGACCAGGGATTCTAAAATTCATGGACAATGCTGTGAATGGTGGCGTAGTTCATGCCCAACCATTTTTATCAGTCACAGTGCTTGGTGCAAATATTGTAGATCCAAGTATAGATTTGGATAAGTTGCTGAAAGCACCTATGAAACCACAAGTTGAAGCAGCAAAGACACAATGTCTTGCACCTTTGTTTAAATTAAAACAGTTGCAAGCTGGGCAATATTTAAACGCGGGTGCTGATTATGACAAAGTTACTGATTTTTTGAAAACAGCTCAAGATCCATCACGATTGACCATGAAAGTCCCTGTAACCATTATTCAGGGCACACAGGATGAAACCACAGTCACGCCTCTGACAACTAAAGCGATGATTTCAAGTTTTTGCTCTCGTGGCGCAACAGTTGAATATCACGAGTATTCAGGAGAAACACATCGTTCAGTCATTCCTGTATCTCAAGAAGATGCCTTTAGTTTTGCAAAAAAAGTTTTTTCCAATCAGCCAACTAAGAATGTTTGTAAAAAGGATTGAATTTAAATCGTGCTTGGTATGTCGCCATTATCGTGACTGTCTTAGTAATAGGTCATACGAATTCTGTCTGAATGCCAAAACCATTCAATAATAAGATTCTAAGTAAGCATAACAATTGTCATTTTACCATTAGGGCATTCCTATTCTTATCCAATAGAATGCCCAGATCGCATTTACCAATAATGTTCGTTGACACTTTCAGCTCATTTAATCCACACAATGAATTACACACCACGACATAAAATGGATGTGGTTGAGTAAAGATAACTGCTATTGCATATAAATGAACTTTGAAATTTTATCTGCATAGTCCACGACATCTTGAGAGATTTCATTTTTAAATACATCTTCTGAATAGGTGCTGAGTGGGCAACTGACTGAAAGCACGGCAGCAATTTCTTGTGTGGCTTGATTATAAATCGGTGCAGCGCTGGCGGCCATATCTGTATTAAAGTGTCCCCAACTAATCATAAAGCTTTGACTGCGAACGTATTTTAAACGCTCTAATAGTGCTGCCAAATTTTGAGGCGTTCGATCAGAGTAGACTTTCCAATCGTTAAAATGTTCATAACGTTTGATCACTTCAGACTCAGGCAAACGAGAAAGTAATAATTGTCCAATGACCGTGGCATGCGCATGCCAACGGGTTCCGATATGGACATTACTGGTAAATGAACCGATCGATTGAACATTGCTGGTAAACACAATATCAGTACCTTCTAAAATTGATAGATGTACCGCTATTTTAATTTTATCGCGCAACTCTCGCATAATAGGTGCAGCAATATCGGTGAGTGAGGATTTTGAGAGGCTATTAAAACCCAACTCCATCACATTGCTATTTAAGGCATACGTTTTTTGCGACATTTTTCTTAAATAACCACAAAACTCAAGTGTGTGAATTAAACGAAAAGCACTTGAACGATTGACATCTAATTTCTCTGCAATTTCAGAAATGGTCATTTCCTGATGGTGCTGATCAAATAATTTTAATATGGCTAATCCACGTACCAAACCGGGTACTAAATAGCGCTCATCGGTATTGGATTCCGCGTTTTGCTCTAAAAGAACATCTGTCGTTGTTGAATTCATTGTTAAGTTAACCTGTGTTCATCATGAAATTCCTCTAAAAGGAACTGTTGTATTTTAATCAGCAAATTTTTTATCTCAATGTTTATATATAAAACATTTTTTTCATTAAAAAACTTACAAAAATGTGATTTTTTATTAATCCATTGATAATTAACAAAATATAAAAATTGACAATTAAAATGATCAAAGCTTATGCTATTCATTATGTTTTAAATGCTAAATTAAGTTTTATATATAAAACAAAATAAGGATGCAATAATGAGTTGGATCTCAGTTTGTCAGCAAGATGACATTACCGAAGATGAGCCTAAAGCCATTGATGTCGACGGTAAAAAAATTGGTGTGTTTTTCATCGATGATCAATATTTTGCAATCGAAAATGTTTGTCCACATGCCTTCGCTTTATTAACAGAAGGTTTTATTGAAGATCAGACTGTGGAATGTCCATTGCATGAGGCGATTTTTGATATACCCACTGGTGAGTTAAAAAGTGGTCCGGGATGTCGTGATTTATGCACTTATCCCGTGCGGATTGAAGGGCAGGATGTCCAAATTCAACTATAAGTTTCATTAAGAAGGATGGAATCTCATGAATACATTTAATGAGAAGCTCGCGAACTGGATTCATGCCACGCCAGCAACTGAAGCAGGAATAAACAATATTCAAATCCCAGGGCAACCTGAATTATTGGTGTGGCAAACCCGTTATAAAGCGCCCACGGTCTATGAACAGGATTTTGTTCAATACTTAATTCAAGCTTTTTCATCAGGGATCACTGAGCTAGATGAGCTTGTTCAATCTTTAAATCAGCAAGGTTTTCGCTGTGAATCTGGTGAAGCATGGACGTCTGAAACATTCTCAGACGAAATGCAACGTTTAGGTTATTGATTCAAGGAAGAAAAGAGATGAATGCAGCAGTATCCGTAACACCAAGTGTGGAAGAGTATTTAGATTTAGGTCTACGTGATCAATGGCATCCTGTTTTAGCCAGTTGGGAAGTTGCAGCTAATCCTGTTGGAATTACACGCTTGGGCGAAAACATTGTGGTGTGGCGTGATGATCAGGGCCAAGTACATGCCTTAGAGGATCGCTGTCCGCATCGTGGCGCTCGCCTCTCTTTGGGCTGGAATTTGGGCAATCGTGTGGCTTGTTGGTATCACGGGGTCGAAGTCCGCCATGATGGTGTTGTTGAAGATGTACCCGCAGTGCATGAATGTCCAATGAAAGGCACCAGTTGCGTCAAGAGCTATCCAGTGATTGAACAGCATGGTGCGATTTTTATGTGGTTTGGTATTGATGCCAAAGAACCAGCAAAGCCACTTGAATTTCCAGAACAATTGGCCAGTGAGGCATGGAGTTCATTTCTGTGTCAGGCAGATTGGAAAGTCAATCATCAATATGCCATCGATAACGTGATGGACCCTATGCATGGCAGTTATTTACATTGTACTTCGCATTCAATGGCTGAAGGCGACCGCACTGCGGAAATGAAACACCGTTCAACAGAACATGGCTTTGTTTTTGAAAAAGAAGGTCAAGTCGGTGTGAACTTTGATTGGGTTGAATATGCCAATACTGGAGCAAGCTGGTTGCGCTTGTCGATACCTTATCGTAAAGACTTTGGACCCGGCGGAGAGTTTTGGATTGTTGGCTATGCTACGCCAATCGATGCCAATAACACTCGTGTGTTTTTTTGGCGTTGTCGTAAAGTGAGTGGTTGGCAGCGTAATGTTTGGCGTTTCTTATACCGCAACCATTTAGAAAAATTGCATTGGGATGTGCTTGAGCAAGATCGCATTATTTTAGAAAACCTTGCACCACACGCTCGTCAGCAGGAATTTCTTTATCAACATGATGTTGGACTATCTCGTCTGCGTCGTTTAATGAAAAAAGAAGCGGAAAAGCAATTAAAGAAAATTGCCAATTTAAAAAGTGCAAATCGTATTGAGTTGCAGGAAGAAGCGCATGGTTAACATGGCATTGTTGCAAGGTAAAAAAGTCCTTGTCACAGGCGCAGCCAGAGGTTTGGGGCGAGACTTTGCCCAAGCTATTGCGGAAGCAGGTGCCCAAGTGGTTATGGCAGATATTTTGACAGACCTGCTTGCTGAAGAGGCGAAGGCATTAAAAGCCAAAGGGCTTGATGTGGATGCTGTCACGATTGACTTGGCAGATAACATTTCAATTCAACAAGCTGTTGAACAAGCTGTTGTCCGATTATCTGGACTCGATGGTTTGGTTAATTGTGCTGCACTTGCAACCAATGTTGGTGGGAAGGACATGATGGACTATGACATGGAGCTTTGGGAACGAGTCATGAACATCAATGTTAAAGGCACTTGGTTGGTAACTAAGGCTTGTGTGCCATATCTCAAACAGTCAGCCACTGGCAAAGTGATCCATGTTGCTTCAGACACCGCTTTATGGGGTGCGCCAAATTTGATGGCTTATGTGGCGAGCAAAGGCGCATTAATTGCAATGACCCGTTCTATGGCAAGGGAACTCGGGCAGTTCAATATCTGTGTCAATACCTTGTCTCCAGGTCTAACCTTGGTTGAGGCCACAGCATATGTCCCACAACAACGCCACGATTTATATGTCAATGGTCGAGCAATACAACGACAGCAGTTACCACAAGATTTAAATGGAACAGCACTATATTTACTGTCTGATTTGTCCTCATTCGTGACTGGACAAAATATTCCAGTCAATGGTGGCTTTGTCTTTAATTGAAGAGGTATCCGATGATTACAGGGATTGAAATTTTAAAATTTGGTGTAGAAGACAGAGTTGCTTCGAATAAATTTTTGGCAGACTTTGGTCTCCAAAAAATCGAGTCGGATATCGATGGAACTGATCTTTATCAAACCCAAAATGCGAGCAAGATTTATCTATTTGACTGCGATGATTTACGTTTGCCACAGGCGATTGAAACTGGTTCAACCTTGCGAGAAGTGACTTGGGGAGTTGAGAACCCCCAGGATTTATCTGATTTATCGCTGCGTCTAAAAGATGTAGAAGGCTATCAAGAGTCTGCTGGTATGCTGCAATGTCTTGATCCAAATGGCATGACCATTCGCTTTCAGCAAAGTTTTACTCATGACTTACCGGCATTAAAAACAGAAGGAATTAACCAATACGGCAGTATCAATCGAGTAAATGCAGCAAGTCCTGTATATCAAAAAGGACAGCCTGTTGCGATTGGTCACGTGGTGTTTTTTACTCCTGACTTAGAAAAAACAGAGTCCTTCTATATCGAAAAGATCGGTTTTTTCTTATCAGATGCCTATCGCAATCGTGGAGCCTTTCTACGTTGTCGCGGTCAAGGTTATCACCATGATTTGTTCTTGCTATCAGTACCGAATAAACCTGCTGGGCTTAATCATGTCGCATTTGTCGTACGTGATATTCATGAAGTGATCGGTGGTGGCTTAAACATGAACCGTTCTGAATGGTCAACTTTTATTGGTCCGGGTCGTCATCCAATTTCTTCGGCTTATTTTTGGTACGTCAACTCGCCTTTGGGTGGTGCATTTGAATATTACACCAATGATGATTATTTGACGGAAGAATGGCAGCCACGCGTGGAAGAGCATCGCCTAGAACTGTTCACCGAATGGGCCATTGAAGGTGGTTTGGATGATCAGACCCGTAGACAAGTTAAATCTGTGTAAAACACGCCTGAATTGAGAGCACAAGCTATGCAAAGAGTGGTGATCGTGGGTGCAGGACAAGCCGCAGGTTGGGCTGTCAGTACACTGCGTCAAAATGGATATTCAGGTGAGATTCATGTGGTTTCAAATGAAGACCGTGTATTTTACGAACGTCCACCCCTGTCAAAACAGGTGTTATCAAGACAAGCAAGCTATGAAAGCCTGCATCTATTTTCTCCTGAACAGGTTCAGGACTTTAATATTCAATGGCATAAGCCTGCGATTGCGACACATGTGGATCGCCAGCAGAAAAATGTAGTTTTAGATAGTGGTGAAATTTTACCCTATGACAAATTATTGATTGCTACAGGAAGTCGAGCTCGCGTTCCTGTCAATTCATGGCAATTTATTCCCAATGTGGTGACTTTACGCAATGTCCAAGATTGTGAACGATTGTCAGGCATTTTAGATCAGACACAAAAATTAGCTGTGATTGGCGGAGGTTGGATTGGCTTAGAGATCGCAGCGACTGCTCGTCAACAAGGTAAAGAAGTACATATCTTTGAATATGGTGATCGCCTTTGCGCACGTAGTGTGAGTCCAAAAGTATCACAATTTCTAAAAAACTTACATGAACAGCAAGGCACTCAGATTCACTTAAACAGCCAAAATCTACATTTGGTTGAAGCAGGGCTAAAGCAAGTCGAAGTGCTAAATCATCCACATGGCAGTGAACTGTTTGATTGCGTCGTGGTGGGTGCTGGTGCAGAGATTGCAAAAGAGCTGGGTGTGAGTGCGGGTTTGGACGTTAAAGATGGCATCGTGGTGAACGGTTTCGGTCAAACCTCAGATCAGGATATTTACGCTGCGGGTGATGTCGCGATCCATCCAAGCTTGGGATATTGCATTCAGTCTTGGGCAAATGCTCAAAACCAAGCGATTGCAGCAGCGAAATCAATGTTGGGCATTGAAACGGAATATACCGATATCCCATGGTTATGGTCAGATCAGTATCACTACAATATTCAGGTTTTAGGGACTTATCAGCCAGAGAGCCCTCAGCATATTGTATTGCGACAGAGTTCAGCTGAACAGTGCAGTTATTTGTATCTTGATCAACAACATCGTTTATTGAATATGGTCGCAGTCAACGATGCAAAATTGGTCAAATTGGCAAAGCGCTGGATGCAATCTGGAACTGTATTAGACCCAAAATTATTAGCAGACCCTGAATTTAATGTCATGAAATTAAAACCATAGGCATTAAGTACGGTTCATGACTCAATCGAAGGAATGAAATATGAGTAATGAAGAGAAAAATGGATTAAAGCATTGGGTTCCTGCTTTTGTCCTCATGGTGTGTGTCGTTCTGGCATTCTTCGACAAAATTAGTATCGCTGTACTATTTGCTGACCCTCACTTTCAAGGTGCAATGGGGATTGCTGAAGATAAAGCAAAACTGGGATGGCTCATGACCAGTTTTTTGCTGGCTTATGGATTTTCATCTGTATTTTTAAGTTTTTTGGGCGATATTTTTAATCCCAAGAAAATGTTGTTTTGGAGTGTTGCATCTTGGGGTTTGCTGATGTTCTGTATGGGCTTTACCACCAACTATACAGGCATGTTGATCTTACGTGTTTTGTTGGGTTTGGCAGAAGGTCCATTGTTTGCACTTGCTTATACGATCGTAAAACAAACTTATACAGATCATCAGCAAGCGCGTGCATCGACGATGTTTCTGTTGGGTACGCCCATTGGAGCATTCTTAGGTTTCCCAATTACTGCGGCTGTGCTTGCACATCATGATTGGCATACAACATTCTTTGTCATGGCAGGATTAACTGTAATTGCATTACTGGCCATTGTATTTGGGCTGCGTAATTTACAACTGAAGAAAACCATTGAGTTGGAGTCAACCAATAAACGTATCAACTTTAAAGGACATATTCAAAACACCAAGTCGTTGTTGCAGAACAGTTCATTTTGGTTGGTGTGTATTTTCAATATTGCATTGATGACTTATTTGTGGGGCTTAAACAGTTGGGTACCGTCTTATTTGATTCAAGACAAGGGCTTTAATCTTAAAGAGTTTGGGGTTTATTCCAGCTTCCCATTTATTGCCATGTTACTGGGCGAAGTGATTGGTGCATTTCTTTCCGACAAGCTAGGACGCCGTGCTATCCAAGTCTTTAGTGGCTTACTGGTCGCGGGAATCTTTATGTATGTCATGGTCATTATGACCAATCCAATTTTAGTCATCGCAGCGATGTCTTTAAGTGCCATGGCGTGGGGCTTTGGTGTCGCTGCAGTATTTGCATTACTCGCTCGAGTGACTACAGCGGATGTGGGCGCAACAGCAGGTGGAATTTTCAATGGTCTAGGTAATTTTGCCAGTGCAATCGCACCTGTTTTGATTGGCTACATTGTAATGCAAACCCATAGTTTTAATTTAGGAATTACCTTTTTGGCAGCAGTTGCCGTGATTGGATCATTCTTCTTGCTTCCTTTATTGAAACGTTATTAATCAAAGATATTCAGGAGTTAAAAATGACTACTCAACAATTTGAAACATGGACTCAACCGAGCGGTACAAGTTTAGAAGATTGGTTAAATGCACGAATTGCCCGTTTTGAAACACGCAAATATGATTTTGATGCTTTGAAGTTTCAAGCTGACTATGACCCGAAATATCGTCGCGCGCAAATGCGCTATATGGGAACAGGAGCAACAGGTGTTGCCGATGATAACAATACTGTTCCAGCTGAAAACTTTACGTTTTCTACCATGGTGCTCCCACCGCAGTGTGAAGGTCCTTTGCACATTCATCATGATGTGGAAGAAGTGTTTTTTATGCTACGTGGTGAGATTGATCTGTTCATTGAGCATAACGGTGAGAAATTCCAAACCAAGCTGAAAGAGCGTGATCTAATTTCGATTCCACCTGGGATCTACCGTGGCTTGTTTAATCCAGGTCAGGAAGATGCCTTGATGTGTGTGATGTTAGGTGCGGGTAAACCGACGATTCCAAACTATCCGCCTGAGCATCCATTGTCTCAAATCAAACGTTAATCGTTTGATCGGATACCGATATAAGGAATGAAATGATGACACTGATTGATGTATTAGCCAAATATCCAGTTAAAACCGTAATCGTCAAGGATGATGTGCAAGCTTACCGCGAGGCGGGACAAGGGCAGTACTTGGTTTTACTACATGGCATTAGCTCAGGTTCAGCATCTTGGATCAATCAGCTTGATGTACTCAGTCGTTATTTTCATGTGATTGCTTGGGATGCGCCAGGTTATGGTCAATCAGCGGGTTTAAATACGTCTCAACCGAATGCAACAGATTATGCGCAACGTTTGTTCGGCTTGTTGGACGCTTTGAATATTTCCAAGGCATTTTTGATTGGACACTCCCTTGGCGCTTTACAGGCCAGTGCTTTTGTTCATCTTTATCCTGAGCGGGTAAGTGCCTTGATTCTTGCTAACCCAGCGCAAGGCTATCAACGTTCGAGTGAAGATGTGAAAACTCAAGTTTATCAAAAACGTCCAAACATGCTGAAAACACTGGGTAATGCAGGTATGGCGGCATGTCGTGGACCGTATTTGATTTATAAACAAGATGATCAGGCTTTAGCTTTGGTGAATGAAGTGATGAGCCATCTCAGTTTAGATGGTTTCACTCGAGCCTCTTATTTGCTGGCTTATGATGAAATCAGAAATTATTTAACAGCAGTAAACGTTCCTTGTGCAGTGATTGCCGGTGATAAAGATGAAATAACCCCTGCAAAAGCAATCAAAGAACTCAACCTAGAGATGCAATTGGGCAGTTACCATCTCATTACAGATGCAGGTCATCTGAGTTATGTCGATCAACCTGAACAGTTCAACAATATTGTTTTATCAGTCAATTAAGATTTAAACGAGAGATATGGATATGAGCTTCCACATTAAAGGAAAAGTAGCAGTTGTCACAGGTGGCTCGTCAGGGATTGGTTTGGCTGCAGTCGAAATTTTAGTTGCTGAAGGCGCCAAAGTGGCATGGTGTGGTCGAGACCAACAACGTTTGACAGCTTCGCAAAACTCTATTTTAGAAAAATACCCAGATGCTGAAGTTTTTACCAAAATCTGTAATGTTCTAGACAAAAATGATGTTCAACAATTTGCTCAACAGGTCAATCAGCAACTCGGCAATGTTGATATGTTGATCAATAATGCGGGTCAAGGGCGTGTTTCAACTTTTGAGAATACTCAAGATGAAGATTGGATGAAAGAAATTGAATTGAAATATTTCAGTGTATTACATCCAGTTCGCGCATTTTTAAATGATTTAAAACAGTCGCAATGTGGTTCGATTACCAATGTCAATTCCTTATTGGCGTTACAACCAGAACCTCACATGATTGCAACCTCATCTGCACGTGCAGCTTTATTAAATCTAACACATTCTTTAGCTCATGAATTCAGTCAATACGGCATTCGTGTCAATTCGATTCTGTTGGGCATGGTGGAATCTGCGCAATGGAAACGCCGTTTCGAAAACCGTTCGGATGCAAACGCAACGTGGGAAAAATGGACAGGCGATATTGCAAAAAACCGAGGTATTCCCATGCAGCGCTTAGGTAAGCCAGAAGAACCTGCACATGCTTTGGTATTTCTGGCATCACCGTTGGCGTCTTATACCACAGGTGCAGCTTTGGATGTATCAGGTGGTTTTAACAAACATTTATAAGGTGTTTCCATGAAACAGTTGATGATGATTGGTTTTGGCGCAATGGCCGCAGAAGTGTATGCCCATCTACCTCAAGAATTACAACTCAAGTGGATTGTTGTACCTGTACGGAGTGTTGAAAAAGTTCAGGCACTTGTTTCAAGCAATGTACAGGTGATCAGTTCAGTTGATCAGTGTCATGGCACACCAGATTATGTGATCGAAGTGGCAGGGCAAGCAGCAGTGAAAGAGCATGCACAAAAAGTACTTGAAAAAGGTTGGACCATTGGTTTGATTTCGGTGGGAACTTTGGCAGATAACGAGTTTTTGACTCAACTCAAACTTACGGCTGAGCAGCATCATGCACATCTGCATTTACTAGCAGGCGCAATTGCAGGAATTGATGGAATTTCAGCAGCCAAAGAAGGCGGGCTGGAAAAGGTCACCTATAAGGGCTGTAAGAGTCCAAACAGTTGGCGTGGTAGCTATGCAGAACAGTTGGTTGACCTTGAACATGTAAATCAAGCAACTGTGTTTTTCAAAGGAACAGCCAGAGAGGCGGCGTTGAAGTTTCCAGCCAATGCCAATGTTGCAGCTACGATTGCGCTTGCAGGCTTAGGAATGGATCAAACTATGGTTGAGTTAAGTGTTGATCCGCATATCAACAAGAACAAACACACCATTGTAGCGGAAGGCATGTTTGGTGAAATGACCATTGAATTGATGGGTGTGCCGTTGGCAAGTAATCCAAAAACTTCAACATTGGCTGCATTGAGTGTGATTCGTGCATGTCGTAACAGCGTTGAAGCAATTCAGATATAAAAGGATTTGATCATGGTAAAGCAAATTTATATCGCAGGTGAATGGCGATTAGGCAAAGGCAATATTATCCAAAGTGTGTTTCCAGCTGATCAATCTGTAAATGCAGAAATTTCGACTGCAAGTTTGGATGATGTTGATGAAGCAATCAAAAAAGCAGATTTAGCATGGCGACAACCAAGTTGGCGCAACAGTATGCCGCATGAACGTGCACGAATTTTATATAAAGTGGCTGAGATCATTGAAGCACGTGTCGAAGAACTAGCCCAATTACAAACCCGTGACAATGGTAAACCTTTAACTGAAACGCGTGCTTTGGTCATGAGTGCAGCTGCAACAGCACGTTATGTGGCGGCGGCTTGTGAAACGTTAAATGATGAATTAACAACACAACGTGCAGCAGATTTCATGACCATGAGTGTGCATGAACCTGTGGGTGTTGTTGCAGCGATCACACCGTGGAATTCGCCGATCGCCAGTGAGGTGCAAAAACTTGCCCCTGCAATAGCGGCTGGAAATGCAGTCATTCTTAAACCCGCAGAGGCAACCTCTTTAATCGCTTTGGAACTTGCCAAAATCTTTGAACAAGCTGGCTTACCCAAAGGCTTATTAAGCGTTTTGGTGGGGCGTGGTTCTGTGATTGGTGATGCAATCGTAAAACATCCATTGGTACGTAAAATTTCATTTACTGGGGGGACAACAACGGGTCGTCATTTAGCACATCTTGCTGCGGAGAAATTAATCACCACTTCTTTAGAACTTGGTGGCAAATCACCGACCATTGTATTGCCAGATGCAGATATTGAATTGGCTGCTAAGGGGGTGGCTTACGGTATTTTTAGTTCGGCAGGACAGGCGTGTATTGCAGGTTCACGGTTATTTGTTCATCGCAGTATCTATGATCAGTTTCTCAATCGCTTGATTGAAATTACCAAAGCTTTACGTGTAGGGCATCCTGAGACTGCAGGTGTGCATCTCGGTTCTTTAATTAATCCTAAGCATTTGGCATCTGTGGATGCATATGTCCAATTGGCCAAGCAAGAAGGTGGTCAAGTCGTAGTAGGTGGTCAAGCGTTGACGGATGGTGAGTTGGCAAAAGGCAGTTATTACTTACCGACCATTATTACGGGTTTGGATAATGCTGCACAAACCTGTCAGGAAGAGATTTTTGGTCCCGTGTTAGTCGTCATCAAGTACGACGATGAGGCTGATTTGATTACCCAAGCCAATGCAAGTTGTTTTGGATTGGCCGCAGGTATTTGGACTGAAAATTATCGTAAAGCGTGGCAAATTGCCCGTGCTTTAGAAGTGGGCACAGTTTGGATCAATACCTATAAAAAATTCTCGATTTCGGCACCGTTTGGTGGATTTAAAGACAGTGGCATTGGTCGTGAAAAAGGACGTTTGGGCATTTTGTCCTATATGCAGCAAAAAAGTATTTATATGGGATTAAGCGAACAACCAAATCCTTGGTGTGATTGAACCATTCATGGAATGAAAAAGTTTTTGAGGAACAAATAATGACAGAACGTGTAAATGTAGGTGAAGCAATCGCTCGGGTTTTAGAAGCACACCAAGTTGAGAGTATCTATGGTGTTATCTCGATTCACAACTTACCCATCGCTGATGCAGTTGGGCGCCGTGAAAAAATTCGTTTTGTCGCTGCTCGTGGCGAAGCCGGTGCGGTGACAATGGCAGATGGGCATGCGCGCTTTAAAGGTTTAGGGGTTGCTTTAACCAGTACAGGCGCAGGTGCAGGAAATGCTGTAGGATCATTGATCGAAGCAATGAATGCAGGTAGTCCAGTTTTACATTTAACTGGGCAAGTGGAACGTGAATATCTTGATCGTGATGCCAGTTTTATTCATGAAACCAAAGATCAGCTGACTTTTTTACGAGCATCTAGTAAAGCTGCATTTCGCATTACCAGTCCAGAGAATGCTGTAGGGGTGATTCGTGAAGCAATTCGTGTTGCAACAACTGTACCCATGGGCCCTGTCAGCGTTGAGTTGCCTATAGATGTACAAGCGGCTGAAATCGATTTACCACTTAACTTAGGTCCAGTAAAAGCACTGGAATTACCACAGGCTGAGCAAGTTGAAGTTGATTTGATTGTTCAGGAAATTAAACAAGCCAAACGTCCGATATTTTGGATTGGTGGTGGGACATTGAAAAGTGTGGAAGAAGTTAAAGCCATTGCTGATTTGGGAATACCTATTGTGTCGTCTACCCATGCACGTGGTGTATTGGCAGATGATCATCCTCGTAGTTTGGGAGCATTTCATAATTCAGCAGCAGTTGAACAACTGTTAAAAGACGCTGATTTATTGGTTGTGGTCGGTTCGCGTTTACGCAGTAATGAAACGAAAACTTATTCAGTACAGTTTCCAGACAATATTATCCAAATCGATGCTAATCCAGTCGCACAACAGCGTAATTACACTGTACGTCACTTTGTCTGTGCTGATGCTAAACATGTGTTGCAAGGCGTAGTGGCTGGCTTAGCAGATGTATCAAAAGTAGATGCAGAATACGATAAAGCCATTGTTCAGGCAAAACAGGCAGCAATAGATGCTGTACGTACTCAGTTAGATCAATATGCCCTGATTTGTGATTACTTACGTGCCGCATTACCTCAAGATGGTATTTTTGTCCGAGATATCACCATGTCGGGCAGTACTTGGGGTAGTCGTTTATTTCCAGTACAAGCACCGAATCTCAATATTCACTCTTTAGCTGGTGCTATTGGTCTCGGTCTAGCAACTGCGATAGGCGCTTCAATTGCCAATCCAGACAAAAAAGTGATTGGTCTAGTTGGTGATGGTGGCTTGATGTTGGGTATCGGTGAGATTGCCACCATGGCACAAGAAAATACCAATATGGTGCTGATGATCATGAATGATGGTGGTTATGGCGTGATGCGTGGTATCCAAAATAATTACTTTGGTGGACGCCAATATTTTAATGAATTACATACCCCTGACTATCAAGCTTTAGGAGAAGCAATGGGAGTCAAAAGCTGGAAAGTCGGCAGTGCTGATGAATTTAACACAGTCATTCAGCAAGCCGTTGATTTTCAAGGTCCAAGTGTGATTGAACTGGATATGAAGTCGATTGGACCACTGAACTTTGCAGGACCACCACAAAAGAAATTGTATTAATTTTTAGATGAACATCTGAAAAAGCTATCGCAAGAGATTCAGATGTTCATTGATTTCACAAGGAGGATTATTTTTTTGCATAAAAATCAATAAAAACTATGTTTTACAGGTAAAACAAGAAAACCAACAGGATCGTTGGTAAAAAATTGAAGGAATCAGCTATGAAAAATGCATCTATAGTCACGTTATCTGCCGTATTATCTTTAGGTTATATGTCTCACACTTTTGCCCAAAACACAGCGCTTGAGTGGAAAAGCGAAGATCAAAGTGAAACCTTAAAGCTAGATGGTGTGATACGTTTTAATCATCGTTATGAAAGTTGGGATGGTCCCAATGTTGGTTTTGGTAAGCTCTATTTCGACATTTTTAAAATTACACTTACGGGTAAATTTGATGATGCTTATCTCAATGCATCTTATATCTTTCAAGATCAAGAGAAACGATCGATTGAGAAAGCTTATGTTGGGTATAACTTTGATGAAAATAAGAGTTTAGAGGCAGGTTTTGTCTATAAACCTTTTACCATTTATCCTTATACTCAAAATGGTTGGCTCAACCATATCCCTTTCTTTTTAGGTTATGGCAATAACAGTGCGCCAGGGATGAATTGGAATTTTCATAACACAGATTGGGATATTAAATTGGGATATTATCCTGAAATGTTGGCAACTAATTTGCGTTATTCACCAGAGAGTGCCACATATGATGATCTCGCCGATAATGCTTTCCCTACACAAAAAAATTATCAAAATGAAAAGCGTCATCAATTTAATACGCGTATTGTTCGCAAGCTAAAAACAGCATTTGGTCAGCAAGAGTTTGGCGTTTCAGGTGCATTCGCGCAATTGCACAATAAATTGACGGATAAAAATGGTCAGTATTATGCGTTGGGTGTGCATACTGATAACAATTACAAACGCTTTAATTTACAAAGCTCAGTGATTCATTATCAATATGATGCTGAAAATCCTGATGGTGTGAATAATGATATGACTTTGATGGGAGGAAATGGTTTAACTCCCGCTTATTTCATTGCTTCAGAAGGAACCGTTGCAAGTTTAAACCTTGCCTATATTTTGCCCATTCAAAATTTTGGACAATTAAAAGCAATCCGCTTCTATAACGACTATAGTTATTTTGATAAAAAGCGGAGTGATTGGGCTTCATCACAGATGAATACTACGGGAATGATGTTTATTGCTTCACCATTTTTGGTTTGGACGGATTACTTATGGGGTAAAAATGCCAATGTTGTTGGTGGCGCAGGTAATGCAACTGGCTGGACTTCTGCCTCATCAGATAAAAGCGATCAATGGAGTTATCGAATCAATTTAAATATTGGTTATAGCTTTTAAATAAGGAGTGAATTTAAACATAAAGTGCGAAAGATTTAAAAGTCTGATGATAATCAAATAATTGAGTTTATTATTTTTATTAGACTTGTTGCGAAAGTAGGTTTTTTAGTCATTTAGGTTTTATTTAATACCTTATAAATCAAAGATTATATCTGCTTAAATTTTGACTAGTGCAAGAGGTCTATTATTTAAAATTTAAGGGGCTGTACTAGATTAGCACATTGCTAATCTAGTACAGCCCCTTAATTCAAAATTAAAGACGTTTCGGATATTGTCTGAGTGGTATAGAAATAGGTGTAAACGCTTTGGTTTAAGAATGAATTTGATAGCCGGATTAATCAATTGGATGATTAAAAAATGATTTTCGCAAAAGGTCTACTGATTAAAAAGCTTTGTTAGCTTTGAAAAATATACTCTAATGTGAGTTCGACGCAAACATACCTTTAACTTATTGAAAAAAATAAGTCTCAGCGGAGTCTTGCTGAGTGTTCATCCAATTTTTAGATCAGCCTGTGGCTAGCCATACTTTGTTTTGGCATGAGGAGCGAAGCTCCGCAAGGCAACCATCTTGCGCAGCGACATCGCTGCTCACCGCAAAACTCGTCAACCAATAGTAATACATTTAATCTGTCGCAGAAACAATATCTTATAAAAGTAGTCCTGCCTCGAACAGTTGCGGATGACGTTTCCGAGTATCATATTTCATCAAGGATTTTTATCGAACTCAGGTTACTCTAAATGAGATCAAGCACAACCGTGCTCTTAAAGCATTTCAAGTTTAAAAATATGATTATGGTTTTGGTGAAAAAATAACTTCTATAGACGAGTGTCCACGTGTTTCATATACATAAGGTCCAATAAAGCTTTTGTTTGGATTTTTAGCAAAACTTCGATGCCACGCTCTTAATTTATTTTCAGACAACCATTCTAACTCTAAAGCATTATTGGGATGCCCAAAGTCGATGGTATTCACTGAAAACTGGTTAATCGACTGAATAAAAGCTCTACATCTTTCAGTTTCACCCTTTTTTAGTACTGATACTTGAACTTGTGTTGCACCACCAAACATCGCATCATTTGCACGGCATTGAAGTACCTGAACATGATAATGACCTTGAGGTGAAGGGAGGTCTTTGACAACTTTATTGACACTGCTCGATTGACATGCAGATAAAAATAGCATCAATGTAGTTATTCCAAGAATTTGTTTTATATTGATTTTATCTAATTGCATCGTATAAGCCTTTTGCATATTGATAGATGAATCTTTGTTATAATCCCAGAAAGTTTAAGCAAAATAGCATCAAATAATTTGATTTTTGCACAACAGACTAGTGTGAGTATTGCATAATATTTCAACAAATATGAAATAAAGTTTTTGATCAATAATTCTATTTTTTTAAATTATTTTTCATGTGTTTATTTTTTAAGTATGTCTCATATTTTTGGCAATATGAGAAATACCAAAATCAGATTTACAAAAAAATGATATAAATAAAAGCGTACTTGCTGAAAAATAAGCAGAAGTTTTAAGCTAAGTTTGAACCTTGGATAAAATATAGATATTTATTTCAACAGAAAAAGGATCAAGTATTCGCTGTATATAGAAAATTTTTTATGTAAAACGCATTCAATTTTTTAAGTTATGTATTTAACAGTTTCACATAATTTTAAAGATTAGATGCTCAATAATCTCAACATGATGAGTTTTGTTCGGATTTATACATTTAGATGATTGGAATTGGGCTGAATGATTCAGAAAACATCGCATCAAAAAAATGGAACAATGCTTTAGATAACTTCATGATAGATCAGCTACTTGTGCTGAAAATAAATCACTTGTTCAAGGACAACAGGATGAAAATCAAAAAAATTTTACTGGCAGCTATTTTAAGCTTTCCGCTGATCGCACACGCAGAAGGTCTAAAGTTAAAGAATAGTACAGGTGAGTTTGATCAATACACAGGACAAATCACGGTCAGTGGCGAATATTCATATTATTTTGAAGATGAAGTTTTAGGGGATGTGGTTTGTTTTCATCCTTATACACCTTCGGATAAATTGATTCCACGGACTTCGAACGATCAGCGTTCACGATGGTTCTGTTTTACCCAGTCTAGTCAAGCCATCAATGCGTTTAAAATTAATAAAAAGTCTAAACAAGGTTATGAGGGTTACACGGGGCATGCCACGGTGACTGTTGGTGATTATGCCGTATATAGGGGTGAGAGTGAGGGGTTTGATACTGCAAAACTGATCTCTGTCAAGAAAGCAGAAGCACCAAAACTTGTGAAAAAGTCAGGTTATTAAACAATACAATCTAGATAAAGGATCAATGATGAAAACGATTAAATTTTTAATTGCAGGCATGTTAACTATCCCACTATTTGCTGAGGCAAAAACCTTACAACAATGGGAACAATGTGCGGATAAGGCTGGTCGCAGTGTCAATGTGCAGGAAGTTGGCAATATTGGTTATGAGGCTGAAATCAAAAGGCAGTGTGGTACACGCCCAGTCGCCACTGTCGGTATGGCGAAACCAGATGGAAAACTACCTTATGATGTGATTCAGGCAGAACCTTGGAAAAAGAAGTTTCAACAACTGACAGGCAAAGAATACACCAAGGTTAAAACGTCTCTAGTGGTATCAAGCGCAATGAAACGTGAGGGTGATTGGCTAATTGGTAGCGGTTATGATCCTAAAGGGGCAGGCGCGAGCAAAGCTGTGATCGCCGTCAATACCAAAACAGGAAAAGTTATGGCTTTGATGAGCTCTTATGATGGTGTGCAATATTTTGGTTTTGATGAAAACACAAAAAATATACCTCGCAAATTACAACAATGGATCAGTGAAGAAGTGGCGGCAGGTTAATTTGCTATTCACCATAGAAGGGTTTTAACCGATTGATTTGAGCCGATGTGAACGATTCATGATTTTAGCGGAAAAATCCTCAGAATAGTTCCACTAAAATCCTCAAAACATTTTTTAGATTGAGCCAATCTATGGGAATTTGGGTGAAGCAACAAAGCATTAGATTCGTTGTTTCACCTAAAGTCTTTAATCTATACCATGAATGTTGTTGTAGAGCTCAGTTACTCAAATCTTAGATATAAGCCTATATCGAATTAAAGATACGATTAGATTTATTGAACAAGTGTTTCGTGTAGATATTGCCAATAGCATTTTCCAGATTCAACTCTGATACAAGCAGTTGAGATTCTTAACTGCGTATGATCTGAAGTCAGCTGATGCTCCTGATATTGAATCCAATAATGGTTTTGAGCTTCAAATAAAGGAATAACATTTGAAATAGTAATTTTAAATGCGGATTTTTTACCGATATTTTCACGAAATAAAGAGCTGATTTCTGCCAAAGAAATACAATGCCCCTGAATTGTGATCATTTTAAAATTTTGATCAAAACTCGACAAAAGCTTTTTTAAGCTGTCTTGTGCATTGGGATTGGTAAATACATCTTCAATCCAAATATGTAGATCTACAATATTTTTTAAAGCTTCATTGATTTGTTGATTCATGCGGCTTCTCCTTCCAAACAAAAATTAAAGTGATTGCGCACAAAAGTGCTGCGATGAGAAAAGTATATTGGTAATGCATTAAGCTATTTGAGATGGGTAAAACACTAAAGATAGAAAGAAGAACGACAGTACCTATGCTAAAAGCCACTTGGCGATTGATGTTCCACAGCACACTTCCTTGTAATAAATCTTGCCCTTTAAAATCTTGTAATGAAATGATTTGGGCGATATTGGCACTTAGTCCACCCCCCATACCCATCAGCAAATATGCAAAAAATAATAGAATTAAATCAGTCGCATGGCTTACCCAAAATAACAGCCCTATGCCTAAGCTATGCAGGGTGATTCCGATAACAAACAACATTTTTTTACCAAAGCGATGATAGAGAAACCCACCACTTGTCATGCAGACGAGTGCACCTGTTGCATAGAGCAACATAAACAATCCTGTTTGTTTGGCATTAAAACCAAGATTAAATTGCAAATTAAAGATATTGAGTAAATTCACGCCAGTAAAAATGCCAGGTACTGCATAATAGACAATAAATGCTGTCCGTAAATTACAATTCTTTAATAATTGCAGATTGAGAATGGGAGCATGACAGTGCGCTGAATGCCGCAAATAAACAATAAGCATCAAGACTGAAATTGCGAAGCTTGTGATCGCAAAGAAAATATGATGTAGATCTGTATAGAATGAAAATGACAACAATAGACATAAAAGTCCGATATTGATGAGAATCATGCCTTTAAAATCAGGGTGTTGATCGGACTGACGTTGCTCATCTCTTACCCAGTACCAAGCTAGGCATGCGGTCAGTAATGAAAATGGGAGGTTTGAAAAAAATACCCAGCGCCAAGAGAACGTATCTACAATGATTCCCCCTAGTGTTGGGGAAAACGCAGGAGCAATTAAAGCAATCGCCATAATCAGGGTTGAGATACGTTGCCGTTCATGATTAGGGAATAAGCCAAATACCAATGCCTGACCAACAGGAATCAATAATCCACCTGAAACTCCTTGGATGAAACGCCAAAAAATTAAACTGTAAATGGAAGTGCTAAAACCAATGAAGCAAATACTGAACGAAAACATTAACATTGAAAAACAGAGTAGTTTTCGGTATCCCATTAGGCTTGAAAGCCACAAACTGATTGGCATGATCAAGACTAAACCAAGAATATAGGCATTGCTGATCCAAGCGGTTATAGATGGATTGACTGAAAAGAAAGCTGCAATACTGGGTAAAGCGATTGCTGACATAAAAATATTGATGCAATCAATAAAGAACCCAAGTAAAAATACTGTTGCTACTTTATAACGGTAAGACATAGCGACCTCCAAGATGAGGAAGCGTACGATGCTGACCTTTTATTGTCGATGCAGACGAAGTAAAATCATTGTTTAATAATCTCAAACAATGAGTGATTTCATGCAGAAGAATCTCAAACAAATTACCAGTTTTTTACAGGTGGTAGATTCAGGATCATTTACCAAGGCTGCTGAGATTTTGGGATTAAGTCGTTCTATGGTCAGTATTGATATTAAACATTTGGAGCGGTCGTTAGATGCAAGTTTGTTAATCCGCAATACTCGCAATATTGCTTTAACTGAAATCGGTAAAAATTTTTATGATGATTTCAAACAAATTCAATTACAGATTAATGAAGCTTTTGAACGTAGCCAAAATTTAGCAACCAATGTAACAGGTGTTTTGAGATTTTCTTCGACCAATGAGTTTGGGCAAAAATATATTTTGCCGCTATTGGGAAAGTTTTGCCAACAGTATCCTAAGCTGCAACTGCAATATACCTTTAACTCTTCTTTGGATGATTTGGTGACTAAAAAACTTGATTTGGTTATTCGATTGGGAAACTTAAAAGATTCATCATTGAAATCTCGAAAAATTGGTCAATACCCAATTTATTTAGTTGCTACAGCTGAATTTCTAGCACATCATCCAATCAATCAGATTGCAGATTTAGCTCATGTGCCTTGGATTGGTCATAGTTTATTGAATTGGCAAGACGCTCAATTTATTTTGCAAAATCGCCATGGGGAAAAATACACTTTGCCTTTTGTTCGAAACCAATATGAATCTAATTCAGCTGAAGCGATCCATCAGATGGCATTGGCTTCTATGGGCGTTGCAATTTGCCCAGCGTGGTTGGTTGAAGATGATTTGCAACAAAAGCGATTGATTCGTTTATTGCCTGATTTTGATTTGCCTGTACAAAATATTCAATTGCTCTATTCAAATACCCGTTCTTTACCCGCCAAGACACGTATTTTTATCGATTTTTTAATTGAACATTTGTCGCTGTGATCAGCAAAGTAAACCAATATTTTATAGCATGCAGATTGTAAGTTTGGAACTAAGTTAGCCTTAGTTTTGATAAGTATGAAAAAATGCAAAGAAGCAACTTGAGTTTTATGATGAAAGGGTAATTTTTTAGAAAAGATCAGTAAAGACATTGCTTTACTGATCATGAGATTTACTTTATTTCTGTTGTGTATTTGGCAGTAAAGCAGTCATAAATCCTAATAAAGGAAGAAATGAGCATAATTTATAGACCCAGACAATTCCATGTGTGTCTGCTAAATGCCCCAGTCCCGCGGCACCTACACCACCAATTCCGAACATCAAACCAAACATTAAACCTGCAATCATGCCGACACGCCCTGGAACGGCTTCCTGTGCATATACCACCAAAGCCGAAAAAGCAGAGGACATCACCAAGCCAATAATTACGGTGAGTATCGCTGTTCCTGTTAAACCCACATAAGGAAGCATAAGCGCAAAAGGGGCAACACCTAAAAATGAAACCCAGACCACAGCTTTTCTTCCGATTCGATCACCAACAGGACCTCCAACAAATGTTCCAAGTGCGACCGCACCGAGAAAAATAAACAAATACAGTTGAGAGGTTTGAATGGAAACATTAAAGCGTTCGATCAAATAGAAAGTAAAATAATTGGTAATGGCCGCAATATAAATAAATTTGGCAAACATCAAAACACAAATCACCGACATCGCTTGAATGACTTGGTGGCGGGTAAGTTTGGAGGTTTTTTGTTGACTTGCAACACCTTGTACTGGTGCTTGTTGAAGCAACCATTTGGTCACACGTAACAACACAAAGATCGCTAAAGCAGCAACAACAACAAAAAGTCCAATGGCTCCTTGACCATTGGGGATGATTACGGCTGCTGCCACTAATGGACCTAATGCTGATCCTGTGTTGCCCCCCACTTGAAACATCGATTGTGCTGTACCAAAACGACCACCTGAAGCAGTACGAGCAATACGTGAGGCTTCAGGGTGAAATGTTGATGAACCAACACCAATCAGCGCTGCTGCGATCAATAAGCTTTGAAAGTTGCTGGCGATAGCAATTAAACCGATTCCGACTAAGGTGACTCCCATACCTGCTGGCAATAAATACGGTTTTGGATGTTTGTCGGTATATAAGCCAATCCAAGGTTGTAATAACGATGCAGTAATTTGATAAACCAAAGCAATCCAGCCGATTTGCGCAAAACTGAGCGAAAACTCTGCCTTTAACATTGGGTAGCTTGCTGTAACGACGGCTTGAATAGAATCATTCAATAAATGGGCAATCGCGATAGCACCGACAACACGCAATACAAATTTTTGTGGGTAATCATCTGACGGAATTTTTTCTTGGGAAATTGGAGTTTCGACAACGGTATTGCTATGACTTGGCATGATTTCTCCGACAAGCTCTCTATGCTTGCAGCACTCGGTAAAAGGCTTTGTTTCTGAGTGTTTTTATCCTAAACTGAAGCTTCACTGACCCACAATCATATTTGGGACATAAACTATCGAGTTCGGGTCATTTTTAAGAGAAAAATCATGCGAAATATTCGGGTGAGTGATGTTGAGGATACAGCGCGTATTGTTATGGCAACAGGGAATGATTACCCAGACGGCACAATATTACCCAGTCATAGCCATAAAAGAGGGCAATGCTTATATGCTATTACGGGGGTATTAACGGTCAATACAGATCTTGGAAGTTGGGTTGTTCCTCCCCGTCGTGCATTATGGATTCCCAATGGTATACAGCACGAAGTCCATATGCGTGGCATCACCAAAACTCGCAGTGCCTATATTGTTCCAGAAGTGGCTAAGAAAGCAGGGTTGTTAGAATACTGTGCGGTCATTAATGTTTCTCCCTTACTGCATGAACTTTTATCTGCGGCAATAGATATTCCTGTGGAATATGAACTGGATGGCAGAGATGATTACTTAATGCAATTAATGATTAAAGAAATTGCGATGATGCCTGAATTACCGCTCAATGCACCTTTGCCTCAAGAAGCAAGGTTGAGCGCATTATGTTTAGAGATTTTAAAAGCACCCAGTTTAGATAAAGATCTTGATCAAATTGCAAAACAAGTCGGGATGAGTCGACGCCATTTCACTCGAATCTTTAGACTACAAACAGGAATGAGTTTTAGCCATTGGCGACAACAGGCATGTTTATTGAATGCATTAATGCGTATGGAGTTGGGTCAACCCATTACCCATGTTGCAATGGAGTTAGGCTATAGCAGCAGTAGTGCTTTTACCGCCGCATTTAAACGCTCATTAGGTCTTGCTCCCAGCTTTTATTTACAGGGAAAAAATTCTGAGTAAATCAAAGCACGACAGCATATTCATATCGGTTGAGTTGAGACTGGATTTCCATCATTTAATATATCATCAAACCACCTGATTACTCATACATGCGCTTTGATATCAAACATTTATATGCAATGAACTTTATGCTTTTTATACAAGTTTTTAAAGACTTGGATGATTTCATTTGTTTTGCACTTTTGAATCATAGATCACCTTTCTATCCTGAGACGACATGGAAGTCGCCATGCTGAGCGGGGGATATAAGCAAAAACAAAGCACTGCTTTGTTTGTAGCGCAAGAATGTGGTTAAATAAAAATGAGTTAAGTAAAACGAGTCTTCGCCTACAGAAATGGATTTAAACTTTAGAAAAGCAAGGCTATAAAAGCTTTGTATCATCAAACAATATTTTCATCACATTAATTTTATTATTCAAAAAAATTCGATTTTGCTGTACGTGTTTTTCAGCAGATTGACCATAGGTGGATGATGCAAATTTGATTTACACTTTAAATATAAAACAAGGTATTACGCACTTGATCTTGATCTACGTATTATGATGCGATATTCAAAGTTTCATAGTCAAAAAACTTTATAATTTTAGAAATCAGCCAAAACTTAATTTGTAAGAACTCTTTTTTTAAAGTTTTAATTTCGTATTAGAAAAAAATACATATGTGAATTTTAAAGTTTTTCAGCATTATTTCTTTATTATTTTTCCTTATCAAATCATTAAATATTGCTAAATAATCCTATTGACTTTCCAGTAATGGGAAGCTTTAACCTGACCGCTATCGCTACAACAACGTTTTGAATACACCGTAGCATCTCAGGAAATGGGGCATAATATGAAAGCTAAAATGATCGTAGTCTCTATTGCAGTCGCTGCTGTGATCTCAGGGGGGCTCATTTATAATGCACAAAACCAACAAAGTAAAACTCAAGCACAGGCAGCAACCGCAGCACCAGCACCTACAGTTCCAGTCGCAGAAGTGATTACACATGAACTTAGACCCACTGCTGAATATACGGGGTATTTGTCTGCTCCCCAAAGCGTTGAGTTACGTTCTCGTATCGGTGGTGTAATTGAAAGGGTCAGTGTGCCAGAAGGAAGTTATGTCCAAAAAGGTCAGACACTTTTTAAAATTGATCCTGAACCTTTTCAATTGGCATTGGACATTGCTCAAGCACGATTAAAGGCGATTGATGTCCAATATAAACAAGCCATTGCAGACTTTAATCGTGCCAATCAATTGCTTGCCAGTGGCGCGGTTTCTAAAAAAATATACGATGACGCTCTAGCCACAAAAAACAATCGTCAGGCTCAAGTGCAAGAAGCACATACGGCTGTAGATGAAGCAAAACTTAACTTGTCTTATACCAATATCAAAGCGCCCATATCAGGGCGTGTTGATCGCGTTTTAGTGACTGCTGGTAATTTAATCACGGGTGGCAATACCAGTAATACGACTTTGTTGACCAGCATTGTTTCCGTAAACCCTTTGTACGTATATTTTGATTTGGATGAAGCCACCTTATTAAAGTTAAAAGAGCAGAACAAACAGGGATTGCTTAATTTACCCATCGCTATGGGATTAGCCAATACCGAAAATCATCCTTATCTCGGTCAATTAAATTTTATCAGTAACCAAGTAGACCAGCGCACAGGAACAATTCGTGTCAGAGCTTCAGTAGAAAACAAACAAGGTGAATTAAGCTCTGGAATGTTTGCACGTATTCAGTTAACAACAGGTGCAAATTATCCAGCGATTTTAATAGATGATCAGGCAGTCGGTTCAGATCAGGATAAAAATTATGTCTTGATACTCGGTGCTGGAAATAAAGTTGAATATCGACCTGTCAAATTGGGTGCAATGTTTAATGGGCTTCGCATTATCGATCAAGGTTTGAAATCTGGTGAAAAAATCATTCTCAAAGGTTTGGTTGGACCTGGAATGCAAGTAAACCCCAATATCGTTCCTATGCAAGACAATACACAACAAGCTAAAGTTGCGAATCAGGGAGAAAAATAATGAAAAATTTCCCTCACTTTTTTGTAGATAGACCAATATTTGCAATCGTCATTTCTGTATTGATGTTGATTGTCGGAACTTTGGCATTATTTAAACTTCCGCTCAGTGAATATCCTCCGGTTACGCCGCCTACAGTCCAAGTTTCAACGAGTTTTCCAGGTGCAAATCCACAAGTGATTGCAGAAACTGTTTCTTCACCATTGGAACAGGAAATTAATGGTGTTGAGAACATGCTGTATATGAATTCTCAAACCGCTACAGATGGTCGAATGGTGCTGACCGTAACATTCAAGCAAGGAACTGATCCCAATCTGGCAGAAATTCAGGTACAAAATAGGGTATCAAGAGCCTTACCTCGACTACCTCCTGAAGTGCAACGAATTGGAGTAATCACGCAAAAGGTTTCTCCTGATATCTTGATGGTGGTCCATCTTCAATCGAAAAATAAATATCATGACTACCTCTATGTTTCAAATTACGCAAATTTAAATGTACGTGATGAGCTTTCACGTTTGCCTGGCGTGGGAAGTGTCGTGGCTTGGGGGGGAGAATATGCAATGCGGGTTTGGATTGACCCTAAAAAAATTGCATATCGTGGTTTAACAGCAAATGATGTGGTCAAAACGATTCGGGAACAAAACGTTCAGGTGGCAGCCGGTTCTGTCGGACAGCAACCGCATGCTTCAGCAGCATTTCAGCTTACCGTGAATACCTTGGGGCGTTTGACAACACCTGAGCAGTTTGGCGAGATTATCCTAAAAACAGGTGAGAATGGTCAGGTTACTTATCTAAAAGATGTCGCACGCATTGAAATGGGTGCAGATGCATATTCTTTACGAAGCCTATTAGATGGTAAACCTGCGGTGGCTTTACAGATCTTTCAAAGCCCAGGGGCAAACGCCTTGGATGTATCCACTGCGGTTCATCGCAGTATGGAAAAAATGCAAAAGAATTTTCCACAAGGCATGGAATATAAAATTGCCTATGATCCAACAATTTTTGTCCGTGCGTCTCTAAAATCTGTAATCATCACGCTTTTAGAAGCGATTGCCTTAGTTGTAATCGTGGTTATCGTGTTCCTACAAACATGGCGTGCTTCAATCATTCCATTGGTAGCAGTCCCTGTCTCACTGGTAGGTACTTTCGCATTAATGCATTATTTTGGCTTTACATTGAACACACTCACCCTATTTGGTTTGGTGTTGTCCATCGGTATTGTGGTCGATGATGCGATTGTGGTTGTGGAAAATGTAGAACGGCATATTGTCGGGGGCGAAGCACCTAAAGAAGCTGCCCGCAAGGCAATGACTGAAGTCACGGGACCGATTTTGGCAATTACTGCAGTTTTATCAGCAGTGTTTATTCCTTCTGCATTTTTAACAGGCTTACAAGGTGAGTTTTATCGACAATTTGCCTTAACGATTGCAATTTCAACCATTTTATCTGCGATTAACTCGTTGACGCTTTCTCCAGCGTTGGCAGGAATACTGCTCAAACCTCATGGTGATACAACAAAACGCGATCGTTTATCACGATTGATCGAGTTTTTATTTGGATGGTTCTTTAAGCGATTTAACCGTTTCTTTGATAAAGCATCAGATGGCTATGTTTGGTCTGTACGCAAGGGTGTGCGTATGAGTGCAATTATTCTGTTTCTTTATGCAGGATTTTTAGCGCTAACTTGGCTAGGTTTTAATAAGGTTCCAAACGGTTTTGTCCCTGCGCAAGATAAATATTACTTGGTCGGGATTGCACAGCTTCCAACAGGGGCATCACTTGATCGAACTGAAGCTGTGGTGAAAAAAATGACCCAGATTGCTTTAGATGAACCTGGTGTTGAAAGTGTCGTTGCATTCCCCGGATTATCGGTGAATGGACCTGTCAATATTCCCAATTCAGCGCTCATGTTTGCCATGTTAGACCCGTTTGAACAACGACAAGATCCTTCTTTGTCTGCTAATGCCATTGCAGGCAAATTAATGGGTAAATTTAGCCAAATTCCTGACGGATTTGTCGGTATATTCCCACCACCACCTGTACCGGGTTTAGGTTCTACAGGCGGATTTAAGTTACAAATTGAAGATCGATCAGGACATGGTTTTAATGCATTGGCTCAGGTTCAAGCACAAATTATGGCAAAAGCTGCGCAAGCACCTGAATTGGTAGGCATGTTGGCAAGTTTCCAAGCAAATGCTCCACAACTTGAAGTCGATATTGATCGAGTCAAAGCCAAGTCACAAGGTGTGGCTTTAAATGAAATCTTTGAAACTTTACAAGTCAATATGGGGTCGATCTATGTCAATGATTTCAATCGCTTTGGGCGCACTTATAAAGTGATTGTACAGGCAGATGCACCATTCCGTATGCAATCTCAAGATCTTGAACAGCTTAAAGTCAGAAATAGTGCTGGTGAGATGATTCCGCTTTCAACTTTTGTCAATATTACCCGAAGCTCAGGACCAGACCGTGTGATGCACTATAACAGTTTTCGCTCCGCAGACATTAGTGGTAGCCCTGCGCCAGGATATTCTTCAGGTCAGGCAGCAGATGCAATTGAAAAAATTGTTAAGGAAACACTTCCGCAAGGCATGACATATGAGTGGACAGATTTGACCTATCAAGAAAAAATGGCAGGCAATACGGCGCTCTACATTTTCCCTCTAACCGTGATTTTAGCCTTTTTGATCTTGGCGGCTCAGTACAATAGTTGGTCTATGCCGTTTGCAGTACTTCTTATTGCACCTATGGCGCTATTGTCTGCAATAGTTGGTGTGTGGTTGTCTGGCAGTGACAATAATATTTTTACGCAAATTGGCTTCGTTGTGTTGGTAGGATTGGCTGCAAAAAATGCGATCTTGATTGTTGAGTTTGCCCGAACCAAAGAAGAGGAGGGATTAGATCCACTCGACGCTGTTTTGGAAGCGGCACGCTTACGATTACGTCCTATTTTAATGACCTCGATTGCCTTTATCGCGGGCGTTATCCCACTTGTTTTAGCCACAGGTGCAGGTGCGGAAATGCGTCATGCAATGGGAATCGCCGTATTTTCTGGAATGCTTGGGGTCACTATATTCGGTTTATTATTTACCCCAGTGTTTTATGTCGTCATTCGGAAATTTATTTTAGCGCGTGAACAAAAGGCACGTTTAGCGAATGAGGAGAAATTGTAATGAGCAAGTTTCATATACAACAGCAATATTTACGTTATCGATTTATACCTCATCAGCAGTTGGTTGTTACTTTTTTAATCGTGCTGATTTCTGGTTGTTCTTTTGCTCCTAAATATGAACGTCCAAATGTGGATATTGCGTTGCAATATCCACAAGGAGATGCATATCCAAAAACATATACACATCCGAAGAATGCTGAGAATGTTCTAGATATCGGCTGGCGGGCTTTTTTTAAGGATCCATTACTACAGCAACTGATTGAACATGCATTGGCGAACAATCATGATCTGAAGATAGCTGCGCTAAATGTTGCTGCACTTGAAGCACAATATCGTATTCGACGTGCAGACTTGTTTCCACATTTAAGCACCAATGCTGATGCAACAGTTCAAAAGCTTCCGTCAGATATTGCCTATAATCGTCGTATATATCAATTGGGGTTAAGTTCAGTGGCATGGGAACTTGATCTGTGGGGACGACTAAGAAATTTAAATGAACAGGCATTACAAAATTATCTAGCCTCAGACGAAACACGAACTGCGGTACACATGAGTTTAGTTTCGGCAGTTGCACGTGCATATATGACCTTACAGGCAAACCACGAACAATTGAGTTTGACACGTGCAACAGTTCAGGCACAGCAACAATCCTATGAGCTGACCAAGGCTTTGGTTAAAAATGGTCAAGCCACACAATTTGATTTAAGTTTGGCTGAAATGTCCTTACGTGCGGCACAATTTGATCAGTCAAAAATGGTGAGATTGGTTGCACAAGATCGCAATGCTTTAATTTTATTGATGGGCACGCCTTTGTCTCAATCAATAGCGTTAGAACTTGACCAAGCTAAAGATTTATCAGACCGCAAATTGCTTTCGCAGATCTCCGCAGGCTTACCTTCTGATTTATTGATGAGACGTCCAGATATTAGAGCGGCTGAACATATGCTTTTAGGTGCCAATGCCAATATTGGTGTGGCACGTGCTGCATTTTTCCCTTCTATTCAGTTAACTGGTTCAGTCGGTATTGCGAGTTCTAGTTTAAGTGATCTGTTTGATTCAGGAACAGGTATGTGGAATTTTATTCCTAAGATTAGCTTACCTATTTTTCATGCTGGTGCGAATAGAGCCAATTTAAATCATGCTCAAGTGTTAAAAAGAATCGAAATAGTGAATTATAACAAAGCTATTCAAACTGCATTTCGTGAAGTCTCGGATCATCTTGCAGGGCAAGCCACACTGGATGAGCAAATTAAAACACAGCAGCAAAGTGTGAATGCCAGTGAGAAAGCATATCAATTGGCAAAGCTGAGATTTAAAGCAGGTCAAGATAATTACTTTGTCGTTTTAGATTTAGAGCGTACCTTATATGCTGCCCAGCAGCAGTTAATCCAAACGCGTTTGGAACAATTGAACAATGAAATCCAGCTATATAAAGCGCTTGGCGGGGGATGGATTAGATAGTAAGGAAAAGTAACGCTGCGTACTTCAGCAATTTGACTCAACATCATGATTATTCAAGAAGTATGCAGCCCGCTTTGTATGTCTCAAATGTAATTTTCATGACCATTCTTTGTATAACTTCAATCTTTAGAATGAAAATTGAATTATCACAGGAGAATTACATGAAAACTTTGATCAAATTTGTTTTTATTGGTCTATGTGGTGTTGCAAGTTCTAGTTTTGCATCACAACATCATGAGCAAAACATGAAAATTGATCACTTTGGTACAGGTAATGATGGTGATAATAGCTCAGGTCTTTTGCTGAAACAGCCGATGAAACTCGTTCCAGCATCAAAGCAACAAAGAACCAAAGAACCGCGTATTGAACATTATGGTACAGGTAACGATGGTGACAATACTTCAGGTTTATTATTGGTTGACCATGAAAAAGTTTATGCTTTATCAAATACCTATACACCACAACCTGATCAAAGACGAATTGAGCATTACGGTACAGGTAACGATGGTGATAATACGACAGGACTACTGCTTCAGGAATAATCTTTATTCGCGTTGATGGATCAACAAGGTATTACAGCAGATAGAGCAATAGACAAAAAAAATGGGTGTATCAATACGCCCATTTTTACATCAAATCATAGTGATAATAGCAGACTATTGCGCTGCTTTTTCAGCTTCGATAGAAGCAATTGCAGCATCAATACCTTCAATTGAATCAGCAGCTTTTTTGATACGTGCAAGCGCATCTACTAGAACTTCATCAGCAGTTGCATATGAAATACGCATATACCCGCCTAAACCAAAAGCATCGCCAGGTACAACAGCAACACCAGTTTCTTCAAGTAACCATGCAGAGAATTCAGTGCAAGATTTTAGACCCTTAGCACGAATCAAAGGACGAATATTTGCATAGGCATAGAATGCGCCGTCAGCAGGTAAACAAGTGATGCCGTGAATGTCGTTTAGACCTTGAACAACAAGATCATGACGACGTTTGAATGCTTCAATCATTGGCTCAAGAACATCTTGAGGACCATTTAATGCAGCCTCAGCAGCTACTTGTGAAATCGATGTTGGGTTAGATGTTGATTGTGATTGAATCTTCTTCATCGCACCGATTAATTTTGCTGGACCAGCAGCATAACCAATACGCCATCCAGTCATTGCATAAGCTTTAGATACACCATTCAACACGATGACACGGTCATAAAGATCAGGTGCAACTGTTGCAATATTATAGAACTCATCATCCCAACGGATTGGTTCATACATATCGTCTGATGCTACAAAAACTTCAGGGTATTTACGTAAAACTTCAGCCAAAGCTTCAAGTTCAGCTTTAGTATAGATCATCCCAGTAGGGTTTGAAGGGCTGTTTAAAACCACCAAACGTGTTTTATCAGTAATCGCTGCTTCTAATTGAGCAGGGGTGATCTTGAAGCGCTGTTCTTCACCACACTTCACGATAACAGGAACACCCTCTGCAATAATCACCATGTCAGGATAGCTAACCCAATATGGTGCAGGGATAATCACTTCATCACCTTTATTTAACAAAGCCAGCGCCAAGTTAAAGAAAGACTGTTTACCACCACACGAAACCAAAATTTGGTTTGCTGCATAATCAAGATTATTATCACGTTTTAATTTAGCAATAATCGCTTTTTTAAGGCCTGGGGTACCATCAACAGCGGTGTATTTGGTAAAACCGTTGTTAATTGCTGTAATTGCAGCATCTTTGATGTGTTGTGGGGTGTCAAAATCTGGTTCGCCTGCGCCCAATCCGATTACATTTTTACCAGCAGCCTTTAATTCAGCAGCTTTATTGGTAACAGCAAGCGTTGGAGACGGTTTGATGGCATTTACACGATCAGAGAGACGTACGTCCACGGCATTATTCCTTCTTATAGGGATTAAAAAATAAAAAGCACATTATCATAGCCTAAATTTTAAGGTTTGGTCGTTTAATATTTATGCAAATTGACCAAATATTCACGAAAAACAAAAAATTAATGTATCAAGAGAATACAAATAAATAAGCGCAATGGAGATCACTCGCATCAAGGGCAAAATTTACGTACAATATAGCCAGTTAAAATTGAGTGAATCACATGAGCACCCAAAATACTCCCAAAAAAAAGCCATTGGTGAATTTACCTTTTCCAATGCCATCAGCTATTGAAAATGTAGATGATGTTGCCCACAATCAAGTGCGCCCAAAACCTGAGCAATATGCAGACCGTACATGGATGCCTCCACGTGGTACACGTCGTTCGATGGGTAAACGTTAAAGTTTGAATAGAAAAGGTAGGTGCATAAAGCACCTATTTTTATGTCTTATTTTTAGATATATCAAGCTGGTGTTGAAGGTTTCGGCTAAGCTTTCCCGTTTTATATTAAGTTTTGTTCATTGAGCATTTCAGTGACGTATTCATAATAATTTTTCTTTTTTTGATACATCAATAAATCCGCACGCTTCAACATATTATCAATACTTTCATTTTCATTGGTTGTGGCATAACCAATTGCAATGCTGATCGGCTGTGAAGAGTAGTACTGATTATCAATATTCAGTAATTCCTCTATGGTCATAATCATAGATTCAACCATTTGCTCATTGGCTGCAGGCATGAGCAGTACAAATTCATCTCCGCCAATCCTGGATGCGGTATAACTGGTATTGGCAATCGTACGACTGAGAATATTGCCCATTCGGCGTAACAAACCATCCCCAATATCATGACCGAATTGATCATTAATGGCTTTTAACCCATTCATATCGATGAAAACTGCAGAGGTCGGACGCAATATATTGCGTTCTAAACGATTAATTTCTTCTGTATAGAATGAACGGTTAAATAATTTGGTCAATACATCATGTTTACCTAGGTATTCCAAATAACTTTCTGCTTTTTTACGCGCCGTAATATCGGTGAGTGCGACTTGAACTAAACTCCAGTCTTCCTCATAACCAGGGAAAACAGTAAATTGCAACAATACATTCCGTACCGAGCCATCTAAAGCGTAATTGATCGCTTCACGTTGATGGTGAATTTTACCATTCCACAATTCAATCAACTGCTCTCGGAATGTTTGGTAAATTTCTTTGGCAAAGACTTTGTTTAAGTTTTTAAATAAGGTTTCTTTATCTGGAGCCTTAAATAAGTCCAGTGTTGCTTGATTGACATCCAGTAAAATAATATCTTCAATACATTGGTTCACAAAGTCTGTATGTACATCCAAAAAGGTTCTAAAATCATCAATACCGATTTGGCGTAACTGATCTAAACGCATTTTGACCCGACTAAAATCCTCTACCCATAATGAAGCAGGTGAATAGATAAAGCGAGATTCTGCAAGTTGTCGATTTTTTTCTTCTAGACGACGGGCATTTTGATAGTCTGTAATATCTTCTGTGGTAATAAGAACTTGATTTAAACTCTCTTCTGAACCAGGCATCACCGCGCCACGTAGTTTGATGTCCAGCTTTTTTCCTGAAATCGTGTAATTTACAGTGGTGCTGGAAAACTCTGTCTGACCTTCCCAAAGTGCGACCAACTCTTTGATATGTGAATCAAACATTTCTTTTTGGAAAATAACATTTAAATTTTGACAGAGATGTTTTTGATTTTTTGCTTCAAAAAGCTGTAAAGTTTTTTGATTCACTTTAACAATTTTAATTTTATGTGCGCATTGAGTCACTTGTTCTGGATGTGCTTCTAAAAAGCTTTGAAGATTTGTAATCCCTTGATCTTTCCACTGATTAAATTGTTCTTTTATTGCACTATAATCTTCTAACCACATAGGTGTGGGGGATATATCAAAAATAGAAGAATCGGAAAATGCCATTACAAGATTCTCGTTTGCTATAAAAGTCATTTAATTGTTTTGGAATATATCCTAAAATTTAAGGATGTAAAATAATAAGCAAAAATAAAATGTAAATTATTTATTATCTCTAAAAAATAGTGATAACTGACTCACTTTGTCCATTTACTGACAATTAGTGTAAAAGTGTATTTTTAATATTTAAAATCATGCTGACGACTGACCTGATTTAAATAAAAATATTGTTTATCCTTATACATCATTTGATCGGCTTTTTTTAATAAATCCGCGATATCACCTTGCTGATTTATACTTGCATAACCAAATGCAACACGAATTGGATGGTGTGGAAACGCTAATTGATCAGCCAATAATTTTTGTTGAATTATGGTTATGAGATTATCTATATCACGTTGATTTGCTTCAGGCATTAAAATTACAAACTCATCTCCGCCTATACGAGATACTGAATAATTGGTTTTTAAGGTCGATGTTTTTAAAAGTTCTGCAAATCTCTGGATTAATAAGTCTCCAATATGATGACCTTGAACATCATTGATTTTTTTTAATCCATTAATATCCAAATAAATGCAGGAAAGTGAATGAAATGCAGCGGATTGTAAACGTTGGATTTCTTCACTAAAAAATGTGCGGTTATATAATTGGGTCAATTGATCATGTTGATTGGCGTAGTGTAAATAATCTTCTAATTTTTTTCGTTCAGTTAAATCGGTAAATGCAATTTGCACGGTATCCCAATTATGTTGTGAGTCAGGGAAAATGACGAAGTGTTCTTGAACATGAATTAAATCACCATGCACCGACTGATATTCACATTCTCGTTTAATTTGATGCTGTCCATTCCATAAATATAATAGTTGTTGAGAAAAATTTTGAAGATGATCTTTAAAAATACGATGTAGATGCAGACAAAACTGTTGTTTATTATAGGCACAAAAGAGATCAAGCAAAGCTTGATTGACACCTACAGTTTGGATGTTTTTAAAACAAAAAAATAAAAAATCAGGATTTTTTTCGATATAGCGTTTTAAATCTGTAAGATGATTGGCTTTGAGTTGATCAAATATTGTTTTGATCTTGCTATAGTCTTTTACCCAAAGTGCGGTTGGAGAATGTAAAAATAAAGATTCAGCAAAACGTCGCGCATTTTGTGATTGCGAAATATCCTCAGTGGTCAATAGCACTCGATCCCAACAATCCTTGTCATCGGACAAAATGTTGGCTCTCAACTGGACATCGATTCTTTTACCTTGACAAGTATAGTTGATGACTGGAATAGAGCAATTTTTTTGTTTGTTCCACAATGCTGAAAAAAATTCAATATGCATCATCTCAGTGTCTTGAGTATGCATTTCTGGAAATTTTTCTATAATTTCTTCTAAATTATGGGCTTCATACAAATTGAGTGTACTTTGATTGACATTAATGGTTTTAATTGCAGCTAGACAGGGGACTAAACGTTGAGGATCTTCGATTAAATAGTGCTGTATATCAGATATACCTTCAGCAGCCCAGGCATCAAAAATCTTTTTGATGCCACTAAAATCCTGTAGCCACATCGCAATGGGAGACAAATTAAAAATCGTTAAATCGATTTGCTCCATTCTTATTCCATTTTATTATTTATAAATTTAGCTTAAATATAATACGGTAAAATGGCAATACCTAAATATATTGTGATGTGAAGAAAAAGTGATCCTATGCACTATACTTGACTTACTTCTTGGCATGATGTTCTGCTTTAGGCGCTGCAATCACGCGTTGACCTGTCCATACATCAATAAAATCTGTTTCATTTAAATGATAAAGCTCTAACAATGCCAGAATCGCACCACCAATAATCATTGAACCTTCAGAGTTCGGTTGGAATTCAATTATTTTGCCATGCAGATTGTGAAGAATGTCTTGTATTTCAAAAATCCGATCACGTCCATTACTGTCATTTGGATACATGGGCGTGTTTAAAATAATCGTGGCTAGGCTTTTTTCTGCATCTGTTAAATCTAAATTTTTTATTGCTTGCTCAGGATCAGCACTAAAAATGACCTGATCTGTAATAAAACTATGCAACAATTTTTGCGTCAGCTTCGGTAATGTCTTTTCAACGAAAGGGCGGAATGAGACTGGAAAAATCACGTTACGCGCAATTCCTTTAAACATGGGGGCGATTTCTTCAACTTTATAACCTGCAACACCACATCCCACAGACGTAATGAAATACTTCATTTTTGGATGATTCTTAGCATATATTTTAAAATCATCAATGTAGTGTTGAATTTGTGAAAGCGGCATTTGTTGTAAATGTTCATTCATGGTTGGAATTGCAAAACTCTGACCCGCCCAACCACGTCCCACGCCTTTGGTTGCCCCGAAAAATAAATGAGCTGTTTTTGCAGCACCACCTTGATGTGTTCCTGCCAAATTACTTCCGAAAACAAATACAGTGTCTTCAGGTAAAGTTTTGATAATGCTTTCATCATGGTAGTGATATGTCATGTTTTTCAATCCTTTAATCGGCTTAATTCCATGTTGCTATCGAAATAAAAAAGGGTCAAGGTATTTGTTGAATATTGTGTAAAAATCCCCATTAAGTTTAAGGTAAATCTTTTGCTCAAGTCGGTTTCTGTTAAACTGCACGAGCTTCTTTCTTCTTGGTTAAAAGAGTGAATTATTGTGAATGATCATCAACCTTTTGAACTTGTTACAAACTACCAGCCTGCTGGTGATCAACCTCAGGCGATCGAAAAATTAGTTGCAGGGATAAATCAAGGTTTTCATGATCAGCTTTTATTAGGTGTGACTGGTTCTGGTAAAACGTATACCATGGCAAATGTGATTGCTCAGACGCAAAGACCAACCATTATCATGGCGCACAATAAGACTCTTGCAGCCCAGCTTTACGGTGAGTTTAAAGCATTTTTCCCCAACAATGCTGTCGAATATTTCGTCAGTTATTATGATTATTATCAACCTGAAGCTTATGTGCCTTCTTCTGATACTTTTATTGAAAAAGATTCAGCGATTAATGATCATATTGATCAAATGCGTCTTTCAGCAACACGTGCACTGTTAGAGCGACGGGATGCCATTATTGTGGCTTCAGTTTCAGCCATCTATGGTTTGGGTGATCCAAATGCTTATATGAGTATGTTGTTGCATATTGTACAAGGCGACAGAATCAGTCGTGATGACATTATTCGCCGTCTTGTCGAAATGCAATATACACGCAATGAGCTGGAGTTTTTACGAGGTACTTACCGTATTCGTGGCGAAATTATTGATATTTTCCCTGCCGAATCGGACCAACATGCCATCCGTGTTGAACTGTTTGACGATGAAGTCGATTCGATTCGTTGGTTTGATCCAATTACCGGGAAACTGGTACGTAAAGCCCCTCGTGTGACGATTTATCCAAAAAGCCACTATGTCACTCCAAAAGATAATCTTGAACGTGCTATTGGAACGATACGAGATGAACTTGCAGAACGTTTGGTTTTCTTTAAAGAGCATGAAAAGTTGTTAGAAGCGCAACGGATCGAACAACGTACGCGTTATGACTTGGAAATGATGCAACAACTCGGCTATACCAATGGGATTGAAAATTATTCAAGACATTTGTCTGGTCGTCCGGCAGGTGAAGCACCACCAACATTGTTTGATTATATTCCAGATGATGCCTTACTGATTATTGATGAGTCACATGTGACAGTTCCTCAAATTGGTGCGATGTACAAAGGTGACCGTTCTCGAAAAGAAAACTTGGTTAATTATGGTTTTCGCTTACCAAGCGCCTTGGATAATCGCCCAATGAAGTTTGAGGAATGGGAGCGTATTGTTCCGACGACCATTTATGTCAGCGCAACACCTGCAAAATATGAACTGGAAAAATCAGTCCAAGTTGCCGAGCAGGTGGTTCGTCCAACAGGTTTAGTCGATCCAGAAATTGAGATACGTCCAGTTTTAACCCAAGTCGATGATGTACTCTCCGAAATCAATATTCGTAAAGAGCTGAATGAGCGAGTGTTAGTGACAACACTGACCAAACGTATGGCAGAAGATTTGACCTCATATCTAAAAGAATATGGCGTAAAAGTAGCGTATTTGCATTCTGATATTGATACGGTTGAGCGAGTGAAAATTATCCATGAATTACGTACAGGTATACATGATGTGATCGTGGGGATCAACTTGCTACGTGAAGGTTTGGACATGCCAGAAGTTTCTTTGGTGGCGATTTTAGATGCAGATAAGGAAGGTTTTTTACGTTCTGAACGTTCACTGATCCAAACTATTGGGCGTGCAGCAAGACATGTCAAAGGTAAAGCGATCTTGTATGCAGATCGTGTGACTGACTCTATGCAGAAAGCCATAGATGAAACTGAACGTCGTAGAGCTAAACAAATTCAATTTAATGAAGAACATGGCATTATTCCACGCAGTGCAGTTCGTCAAGCAATCAAAGAAATCGATACCGGCGAGGTGCTCACTGACGATCAAATTGATGATGCGATTGTTGAGCAACAACATGCTTTAACTGCGGACGAACGTCATATTTTGTCTGACCCTAAACTGTTCACTAAACACATCACTAAACTTGAGAAAGAGATGTTAAAAGCATCAAAAGAGTTGCAATTTGAACAAGCAGCACGCTTACGAGACGAAATTGTGCGTTTAAAAGCGCGAATGTTAAAGTGATTTCGTTTGAGACGTGATTGCTGTATTTGACTTAGATTGTTGCTTTAATATGGACATAGGATACATAAAGCTACAATCTAAGTTTACATTTCTGATTATTTTATAATAAATAGTAAAAATCCACGATTGAGGGTATAAAGTGCAATTATTCAAAATATTACCCAAATCCTATACGCTAAAAAACATGATCATTGGGTTCAGCATTATTTCTGCTACTCTTTTTTATCCTAAAGTGTATGCGGATTATTCGACATTGGCAGCTGTTCCAAAATTAGAGCTAGGTCAGTATCTCGGGTTATGGTATGAAATTGCACGTAAACCTATGTATTTTCAAAAAGCCTGTAAGTCTGATGTCACTGCACGTTATACCGTCAATGAGTTTGGCAATGTTGCAGTAGATAATCGTTGTATTGATCAAAATGGCGAAGAATTGCGTGCGTTGGGTGAAGCTTTTATCAGTAATGAACCCTTTAACTCTAAGTTTAAAGTCAGTTTTATTCCTGAGGCAATTCGCTGGATGCCCGTGGGAAGAGGGGATTATTGGGTGCTTAAAATAGACCCAGAATATCAAATGGCTTTGGTCGGAGAGCCTAAACGTAAATATTTATGGTTATTGTCACGTGATCCACATCCTGATGAAACCAAAGTAACTGAATTTCTACGATATGCACAAACGGTTGGTTTTAATTTAAAAGATATTATTCGAACCAAGCAGAACGTTTCACAATAATTCCATAAGTTGGCAATTTGTCTGTTGATATTTGATTACTTCAAATCTTCATTTGAGAAAATATTGCAATATTCAAAATAATTTTGAAAGAAAAAAAGTTTATACTATTGAAAGATTTATTTGAGAATTTTCGAGAGGCGATAGATGTTTAAGGGCGTAGCATTGTCTATATTGGCATCTGTCACCTTTGGAGTATTGTATTTTTATACCAAATTATTAGGCGATTTAGATAGCCAACAAACATTTGGTTGGCGAATCATTGCAACCTTACCTTTTCTAACTTTATTTATGTTTTTCAGTGGTGATTTTGCCCACGTCAGAAATATTTATCAGCGTATGATGATGCAACCTGCGTTATTGATCTTACTGCTGATCACTTCTGCGTTGACTTGTTTCCAACTTTGGTTGTTTCTATGGGGACCGATGAATGGACGAGGATTACAAGTTTCATTGGGATACTTTCTTTTGCCTCTGGTCTTGGTTCTCGCGGGTAGTATTTTTTATAAAGAAAAGTTATCAAAATTTCAAATGGTTGCCGTGGCATTTGCTGTGTTAGGGGTAGGTCATGAATTGTGGCGTTTGGGCAGTATTGCATGGGAAACCATCAGTGTTGCTTTGGGTTATTCACTGTATTTTCTGATCCGAAAAGCAATCAAAACGGATAATCTTGGTGGGTTTTGGTGGGACATCCTGATTTGCATACCTGTTGCCATCTATTTTACTCAAATGGGAGTGAATGCTTATGGGCAATTTATTGAAATGCCCAGTTTATTTTTGGTGGTTGCTGGGCTAGGTGCATTAAGTGCTATTGGTCTAGGGAGTTATATTTTAGCCAGTCGTTATTTGCCTATGGTGCTGTTTGGTTTACTGAGTTATTTAGAACCCGTTTTATTGGCATTGGCTTCATTGGCTTTAGGAGAGTCTATTTCCGCAGATGAATGGTTGACTTATATCCCGATTTGGTGCGCTGTAGGTGTTTTGGTTTTAGAAGGCAGTTGGCATATTTATCAACAAGGAAAGAAACGAAAAAATTTGGAATTGAATATTAAAAAATTTGATAAAAGAAAGAAGTAACAGGTATTCTTTAAATATAAAAACGATAATCCTTGAACTTAAATTAAAATAAATGTTAAATATATCTCAATATTGGTGCTTTAAACATGTTTAAAAAGAAAAGAATATTGATTGATGATGAATATAACAATGATTCCCTATCAAATACGGGCAACCCTTTTGCAACTTGAGCCGAGTACAGATTTGAACTGGGCAAAGGTGTTGTACGAAATTTTTGATGAAGCTAATATTGAAGTACGCGAAGAAATTGATCGTCAAATCTTAAAGCCTAAAGAGATACAATGGAATAGAACTGAAAATACCTTTGAATTTAAAATTACAAACTCATTGGAAACGTTAAAGCATCGTTTAGACAGTGAGCGCATGCGTTCGATTGCCAATAAATTAAGTAACTCACTCCATTGGTTAGAACAAATTACTGATTGTGTACAGATTGCAGATTACCTTGAAAATACTTTACATCAGATTGATCTAATTCCAGTAGATGACCATCTTGGCTTACAACGTGAAAAATTATTAATACGCCGAGTTTTTTTGCAAGATGTGGCGAAGCTGGTACGAAATCTCAATATTCACATTCATCCGAATGTACGTGATTTAACGGTAAATCAAATCAAATGCTTTATTATCGAAGTGTTTATCAAGCAACAATTATTAGGATATTGGTTTAAACCTTTACTGACCAAATCATCAAATCTATTTGCTCATCCCTTCTTTAAATATTTTATTGTCAGCGAACAGAAAATTCGTAAATTTGATATTGTGAATACTTCTGAATTTATTTACTTGATTGCACCAATACAACATTTTGAGCAAAACCCATATTCAATTCGTCGATTTTTGTTTGAAGAACATATTGAATATAACAATCAAATCTATTTAACAGGATTAGTGATTGACCCAAAACAGATCAGTGAAAATGCATACCGAGTACAAACAGATCAGTTGATACAAAAAATGGTGACGATCCAACATCAAGTTCATCGAGATGTCATTGAGATTGTACAAGAGTTTGAAAGTTTTACTGAAAATAAGCTATTGCCATTTTTAATGCAACCGCTGGGAATGGTCGGTAAAAACAGTGATCTCGTGGCACAAAATCATATTAAAACCATTGAACAAATGTTGATTGCCAATGTGTTGATGCCGTTAAGAAATGCAGTGAAGAATGATTTATCGCATTTAGAAGAATTTGAATATTTGTTTATGAGTGTTCATCGTATTTTATCTGAGATTTTGTCTCATTATCGCGATTTTAAAGAGCAACCCGCATTGTTTTTTAATGCACATGTGCAGTTATTTGAATATCGTTTACTGGCATATTTGAAGCTTTTGGAAAAACGTAAGGACGAAATCTTTATTCCGATGAGTAAACAGGAATGGCAAGTCATGCATGAACGTTCACAACAACCGATAAAAAAGCTTCAAGAGATTATGTTTGATCAAGCCAAAGACTACAACGAATTACAACTCTACATCCAACAATTAAAACATGAACAGAATCAAGTAAAAGGCTCTTTGCTCAAGAAAATTGTAAAAGGTGGAAAAGTAGAAAAAGACATTCTGCAAGCTAAACATGCCACACTGCTGATTAAGAAGCAGACGTACTTAGATGTATTGAGCGTTCCAAAAGGTTTATCGAAATATAGTGTATTTATTGAATTTGAAAGCTTAACTTCTTTGAGTGAATTAGAACGGCATTATGCTTTTCCTTCAGGGGACAATGGTATTATTCGTTTCCCTTTTTTAATGAAAATTCCTGAGAATCTAGCAGATTTTGATTTTGAAGCTTTTCATGCATCCATGTATATGGATTAATTTCATACTTGAGCGCTGTTTATCCAACCATCATATCGACTGAATATAGGCTGTTGATCTGTCAATGCTCGATGAGGAAAGCAGTTAAACTGAGTTTAATCGTGTTTGAAATGAAGCCGCTGGATGTTTTTCATTCGTGTTATGGAATGCATGTAACACTATGTTAAAGATCTATAAACAAAGAAATCTAAATTATAGTTTAGATATCAATATTTAATTTTTATAAAAATATCTAACATGATAAATTATTATAAAAATCTACCATGAATTGATTTCAACTAAATGAGAATTCCATTACAATTGTGGGGTTTAAAAATCCATGTCTAGATATACATAAATAGAGGACGTATCTGTGAGCAAAGACACTATCATCGCCCTACATGCAGAGCACCAAGGTCGCTGGAAAAACCGTGAAGAAATCGCGGAACGTATGATTGCATTAATCGGTCAATTATACCGTGAAAAAAATATTGTGACTTCTGTTTACGGTCGTTCTTTAGTGAACCGTTCAGTAATTCAAATTCTTAAAGCTCACCGTCGTACGCGTATGATGGATGTTGAACTTTCAGTTGTACATACGTTTCCTATTTTAGAGGCTTTAGCAAAATTAGATAATATTGGTTCAGCAGAAGTTGATTTAGGTAAACTTGCTGTTGAATACAAAGAAAAGGGTGGCGATGTTGATGCATTTGTTGCTCAAGCTGTTCGCTCTTTAGAAGGTCGTCCGGCACAAGTTGAACCGAAAGATGTTGTGCTTTACGGTTTTGGTCGTATCGGTCGTATTTTAGCGCGTTTGATCATCAGCCAATCTGGTCTTGGTCGTGGTTTAAGCCTGAAAGCAATCGTCGTACGTAAATCATCTGATGGTGATTTAGAAAAACGTGCTTCATTGTTACGCCGTGACTCAATTCATGGTCCATTTGCAGGAACAATTTCTGTAGATGAAGAAAATGAAGCAATCATTGCCAACGGTAACTTCATTAAAGTGATCTATGCATCTAGCCCTGCTGAAGTAGATTACACTGCTTATGGTATAGATAATGCACTTGTGATTGACAACACAGGTAAATGGCGTGATATCGATGGTTTATCACAACATCTTAAATGTCCAGGCGTAGGTCGTGTTGTACTTACTGCTCCGGGTAAAGGTGATATGAAAAACGTTGTATTTGGTGTGAACCAAAATGACATTATCGATTCAGATAAAATCATTTCAGCGGCAAGCTGTACCACCAACGCAATTACACCTGTCTTGAAAGTATTAGAAGACAAATACAAAGTGATCAATGGTCATGTTGAAACAGTTCACTCATTCACTAATGACCAGAACTTGATTGATAACTACCATAAAGCAGATCGTCGTGGTCGTGCAGCAACATTAAATATGGTGATCACTGAAACTGGTGCTGCAAAAGCTGTTGCAAAAGCATTACCTCAGCTGCAAGGTAAATTAACAGGTAATTCAGTACGTGTACCTACACCAAACGTTTCATTGGCTATTCTTAACTTAACACTAGAGAAAGAAGTAGATCGTGAAGAAGTAAACGAATATATTCGTCAAATCTCGATCAACTCAAGCCTTCAAGGTCAAATTGGCTATACAAACTCTACCGAAGTCGTATCTTCTGACTTTATTGGTTCTCGTACTGCTGGTGTATTTGATGCACAAGCGACGATTACATCAGGTAACCGTTTAACAGCTTATGTTTGGTACGATAACGAAGTGGGTTATAGCTGCCAAGTATTACGTATTGCTGAACAAATGTGCGGTGTAAGCTATCCAAAAGCACCTGCTGAAACAAATGCATAATTTGTAATATTCAGTAAAAAGGAGCTTCATCTGAAGCTCCTTTTTTTATATTCTAAATTTATCTTGGTTTAAATCTAATAAACGATTTTAACCGAAATTTAGAGCATATTAAAAATGAATAAAAATTTACCAATTTTCGCTTTGGTTTTGCTGAATTTATCAACAATAATCCATGCAACCCCGCAAACAAGCCTTGATTTAACCCCAATATTGCAAGATCGTTTTGAACAAAATTGTGAGGTTCGCCAGCAATTTGATTATTATGTTCGCGATGATGAAATTCTGCCAATATTAATGAATCAGGTGGCTAAAGATGAAGTTGATGAACAAAACGCCTATGTGAGTAGAATCCTTACTTTAAAAAATACGACTTATCGGGGACTGATTGTCACAAAAATTGAGTTTGTATGGGGGCGAGGATTGACTTTAATGGAGTATTTACATTTCGATCTCCCAACTGCTTCAGCACAGCAACAATTTAATGAAATTAAAAAGAAAAAACAGCAAAATGCTAAAGCTGCAAATTTTGTAATGGTTGGAGAAGGCAAAAATAAGGGTATCGCGATTTGCGCTTGGGCAGATAAAAATACAGCTGAATAAAAGCGATTTCATAGTCAGTCATTTACATTAAAGGAAAATAATATGAAAAAGCTGATATTACTCAGCATGATATTGCTGTTAACTGAGGTGACTTATGCTAAGCCTTTAGAATTACGCCCCTTATTACAAGATCGCTTTGAGAAAAATTGCGCAATCCGACAGCAATATGATTTTCATAATGATGATAATGAATTGACTGAACCATTAAAGCGTCATACTACAAAATCAAGCTATGTCGATAAAAATGTTTATGATTCCAGTGTATATCAAGTCCAAAATGTCAGTTATGCTGGTATACCGATACGCAAAATGGAATTTAGTTTTGGGCGGCTAGCGCAGCAATTTAATGAATATTTATATTTTGATCTCAGTTCAGAATCGGCTAAAAAGAAATTTAAAACACTCAAATTTAAACAAAATCATCAGAAAAGTCAGATCAGCGTTGAATATAAGAAAAATCTTGCGATTGTTCAATGTTATTGGTTGCTTGAGCTAAACTAAGCATAAGAGAGGCAGATAAAAATGATTGTTTGTTTAGTAAATGAACAAATTACTTCGTCTTTTATACATAAAAAAGCATATTTATTCACATAAATATTTAAAATAAACCTTAATTATTAGATAAAAAATTAAGGAATGGATTTTGCAGTTGAAGCAAATTATGGCAGGAATCGCCTTTATCTGTGTGGCTACACTTTGTGGAGTTATGCTTGCTATTTGGGTTTTTAAGTATTTTAGTATTTATATTCCTTTAGAAAATCAGGCTGTCCGTATTGATTTAAAAGAACCGCTACAAGCTAAAGTACAAATTCATGATGCCCTGAATGTTGATGTTAAAGGGAAAGTGAATGCTGAAATTCCAATCCATGAAAAATTGAATTTACCGATCACTCAGACTTTAACGCCCCATGTTTACTTTGATAATCAAGTACCAATCGAAACCAGTATTCCTGTGAATGAAGTGATTAAAATCAATCAGGATATGCCGATTGATACCAAAGTGAAAGTCACGGTTCTTGGAAAAGATATTACTTTACCGCTGAAAGGTACCATCCCGGTGAAGATGGATGTGCCCATTAACTTACAAGTTCCGTTGAATCAAAGCATACATTTAAAATTTGATGCACCTGTTAAAGTTTTACTTAAAGAAAATTTGCATATTCCATTAGACGCAACGCTTAAAACCAATATTCCGATTCAAGGTCACCTCAATGTACCGATCAAATCTGCATTGCAAGCCACAGTAGATGTTCAAAATACTTTGCCAGTGAAAATTGAGAAAGGGCAATTAAAAATACCGCTAAACAGTATAAAACTTTCACGTCAGACCGCTGGACAAGCTGAGCGTGAACATACTCAATCTGAAGCATTGAATTAGGTTGATCTGGAATATGTGGTTATTTAAATCGCTTAAAACGTTATTATTCAGTTTCCTCATTGTCGTATTATGTGTTGCAATCGGTGTCTGGTTATATTTAAACATTCAGACCTCAATGCAAGTTTCTGCTCAGCAGGCACAAATTCAATTGTCTGAATCTTTACCTACAAAAATTCATGTGGGTAACTATTTAGAAACTCATGCCAAAGGGGCTTTAGATACAACACTAGATATCAATCGCGAATTAACTTTACCTTTAAATGGCAAATATTTAGCCAATTTAAGTTTTGTGGTCACCACACCGATTGAGGTTGATTTAGACTATTCGACTCAAATCCAAATCGAAACAGTGATGCCATTAGAAACAACCACTGATTTGGTTTATCAAAATAAACTGCTACCTGAATTTCCTTTAAAACTGGACATTCCGATTAAGCTTTCTGTACCTTTCAACATCAAGCGACATTACCAAGTACCGATCAAAATCATGTTTGATGGTCCAGTCTATTTGGAATTTAATGAGCTAATTAGTTTATATGTCAAACATCAGCTAAAACCGATGCTCAATATTAATGATCCGATGACCATGCAAAAAATTGCGACATTTGATGCAACTATGTACAACACCAAAAGACAATCATTCGCAGATTTACAGATGAATATTGATCTACCTGTACGTAATATTCATCCATAGCATTGTTTTGCCACGATATTTATTTACTTCAATATCGTGGCATTGGTTGTCTCGTGTTCAGGAGGTGCGAATAGATCGCAAACGCATAGATGCTAAAAAAGTGATTTCACTTGAGATTGAATATCGGTGGTTTTGCGACCAATCAATTGTTCTAAATCTTCACGAGTACTGAACATAGCACCATGTGCAGTTTGGACATCCGCATCGACAATTACACTGACTAATTCGCTTGGTAAGCCAGCCGTAATTAAGGCTTCTGTATAGTCTTCGGCACTGATATTTTGATATTGAACAGATTTGCCAGATGCTTGACCAATATAAGATGCCAAGTCGGAAAGCGTAAAACTGGTTGAGCCAGCAAGTTCATAGGTTTTATTTTCATGACCTGTTGAACTCAGTACTTTAGCTGCTGCTTCAGCATAATCGAGTCGAGACGCTGAACTAATTTTGCCGTCTTGAGCGCTGCCATAAAGTGTGCCTGTTTCTGCGGTATGTTGCACATTGGCTAAGTAATTTTCGTTATACCAATTGTTGCGTAACAGGGTTTAGCTCAAGCCACTTGCTAAAATAAGGGCTTCAGTTTCACGATGTTCTTCTGCTAAACCCAATGGGCTATGCGTTGCATTGAGTAAGCTGGTATAGGCAATATATGGGACTTTGGCAATCACTGCTGCATCAATCACAGCTTTGTGTTGTGGTGTACGGCGTCCAATTTCATTGGCTGAAATGAGTAATAGTTTATCAATGCCCTGTAATGCAGGAACCAATGTGTCTGGTTGGTCATAATCAAATTGGCGAAGTTCGATACCGATTTGTTGAAGTGCTTGTGCTTTATCTAAGTTACGGACTAAAGCCACGATATTTTCTGCTGGAATGCGTTTTACTAAACTCTGAATGACCAATTGCCCAAGTTGACCTGTAGCACCTGTAATTGCGATTTTCATAAAGTTCACCTTTTGATTGATTTAGATTGGATGTTTTTTAAACTTGATGCTATTATCATAGTTATTAAACTTACTAAATGTAAGTACGTACCGAAAAGTAAGCTAATTACTGTATGGAGAGAATTCATGAGCATCTATGCTTCAAGTCATTTAATTGGTCAAGTTTTATCCAGTGAATGCCCATCTAGAGAAATATTGGAGCATTTAACCAGTAAGTGGTCTGTGTTAGTTCTGCGGTGTTTAAGTGATGGTGTGCAACGATTTAGTGAGTTGCGCAACCGTATTGAAGGTATTAGTGAAAAAATGCTGGCACAAACTTTACGGGTATTGGAACAAGATGGATTTATTTTACGTACGGTTTATCCAGAAGTTCCGCCAAAGGTTGAGTATCAATTGACGATTTTGGGTGCACAAGCTGCTGAAAAAATAAGTTATGTGATTGGTTGGATCGAGAGAAGCTTGCCAGATATTTTGGCAAATAAAGAAAATCTAAATAAATCTTAGATTAACTGATATTCACCAAACCGTTAACATTTGGTGAATATATGCAGTCTTAAAAGTGATCTTAATTTTGTTTGTTGGTTTTTAGACTTAGCAATCCTGTAATAATTGCACCGATTGTTGCTAAGAACATGTCTTTATGTGCATCCCAAACATCGCCTTGTTGCCCATTATAGTTTTCAGCTTCTTCTGGGGATAAACCAATTGCCAACCACCATTCAATCCATTCATAAAATAAGCTGGTTGCCATGACAAATTGAATCACCAGAATGAATAAAACGCTTGGTTTTAAATTTGGTAGCCAGACTTGGAAAAGGCGATAGAAAAATGGGTAGAGAAACAAGCCATAAAAAAAATGTACAAAGCGATCAAACATATTGCGTGACCATCCCATGGCTTGGTTAAGGTCAAAGTGTAAATATTGGATTGACCAATCATTATACGGTACATAGGAATACAGATAATGAGCAGCGATGACATGAATGATCAGAAATAAGATATAGAGTAGAAATGAGGAAAAACTCAGTCCAATTTTCTTTAAACAGAAGAATAAAGCAACCAACATCAGCACCGTACCAATTTGATGCAACATGTAGGACGGATATTCTAATGGATTGATACTTGCCAAAATAATGGCAATTGCTAGAACTGCCAGTACTAGCCAATGTTTTGGGGTTAAAGAGTGGTAGATCATTATATTGTTTTCTAAAAATTATTAATGCGCATTGTAATCAAAATGCAAAAAAATGCGAAGCTTTAGCTTCGCATTTTTATGACTAAAAAAAGGATTACAAATCTTAGATTTTAGCGATGAGATCTTTAATTTGCTTCGCTTGATCAGCAGCATTACCAGTATAAGTTGCTGGGGTCATTTCAGCTAAACGCGCACGGTCAGCAGCAGGTACAGCTTCAAGCTCATTACCATTGACAAAGTTGACCATCATATCGCGTGTCATTGCTTGACCACGCGTCAATGCTTTTAATTTTTCATAAGGTTTTTCAACTGCATAACGACGCATAACTGTTTGAATTGGTTCAGCCAATACTTCTTGAGCATGATCAAGATCTTCATTTAAACGAGCAGCATTTAATTCAAGTTTACCAATACCTTTTAAGCATGCTTCAAATGCGATTAAGCTTTGTGCTAAACCAACACCCATGTTACGCAGCACTGTAGAGTCAGTAAGGTCACGCTGCCAGCGAGAAATAGGAAGTTTTTCACCCAAATGCGCCAATACCGCATTTGCAATACCCAAGTTACCTTCAGAGTTTTCAAAATCAATCGGGTTTACTTTATGTGGCATAGTCGAAGAACCAACTTCACCTTCTTTCAAACGTTGTTTGAAGAAACCGAGTGAGATATAACCCCATACGTCACGGTTAAAGTCGATCAAAATTGTGTTGAAGCGACGTAAAGCATCAAATAATTCAGCAATATAATCGTGAGGTTCGATTTGGGTTGTATATGGGTTGAATGTTAAGCCTAATGACTCAACAAAAGTTTGAGCATGTGCAGGCCAGTTGATTTCAGGATATGCAGAGTAATGTGCATTGTAGTTACCTACAGCACCGTTAATTTTACCGAGCAATTCAACTTGATTAAATTGTTTGATCTGACGCGCTAAACGATATGCGACATTCGCCATTTCTTTACCCAAAGTTGTTGGGCTGGCTGTTTGACCATGGGTACGCGACAACATCGGTTGTTCAGCGTGTTTCTCGGCCAAATCTACGATTGAATCAACAATTTGTTGCATTGAAGCCACTAAAACATCACGACCATTTTTTAGCATTAATGCATGAGAAAGGTTGTTGATGTCTTCTGATGTACATGCAAAGTGAATGAATTCGCCCGCATTTTTAAGTTCATCAATATGTGCAATTTTTTCTTTAAGGAAGTATTCAACTGCTTTTACATCATGATTGGTTGTGCGCTCAATTTCTTTAATGCGATTAGCATCTTGTTCAGAAAATTGAGCCACAATTGCATCTAAAGCATTGTTTGTGTCAGTTGAGAAAGCAGGCACCTCGGTGATTTCAGGACGGTTTGCAAGCGCTTGTAACCAACGCACTTCAACAGTCACACGAGCATGGATTAAACCAAACTCAGAGAGGAAAGGGCGCAAAGCATCACATTTACTTGCATAGCGTCCATCTAATGGAGAAAGTGCGGTTAAAGCGTTCATAAAGATTCCTTAAACTTTGGAATATAGGTCATATTTATATTTTACAAATACTCAATGTTAAAACCATCTATAAAATATCAACATGACCCTGTGTAAAACCGAAACTCGATCAATATCAAATTACACAACCTGATATTGTAATCGAGCAAGATCCTGAATATCTTGAAGAAGTTTACGTTTGCTAAAGATCATATTCCATGAACTACCACCTAATTGACGCCATAGGTGAGCCATCTGTAAACCTGTAAATAAACTTGCGCGAATACGATTGGTGTGTGCAGTATCTTTAAATGCTTCTGCATTACCCCGCACCAAAATTCTTGGATTAATTTGACCAGCAGTGTCGACATATGCTTGTGCTAAGTTGGCAATAATACTCGGGTGTAAGTAGTTATTATCGAAGAAGGACAACTGTTTTAAAATTTTTTGCTGGGATTGATGAATAATTTCTACGAATTTTGGGTTGCTATAGACTTTTTTTTCTAATGCTAACAATGACATTGCATATGACATTGGCAGTTTTGCACTGGCTAACTTGGGAATTCTGGATTTGGGTGAGGTGGAAAAGGGCTGAGTGATGCTGCTTTCTAATGCCTTTAAACCTAAAGAGATATCAGCCAATTGATTAAAAAAATCTAAGGTTTGACCAGACTGATTGTCTGAAGGGCGTATATTGAGACTGGCTTTAATCAATTGTTCAAAATAAAAATTGCCACTTTCCCCGATGCTTTGACGACCAGTCATAGCCGTCATATGGGTCAGCTGTGTTGCTTGAAACACAGCCGCTAACGCCAAAGCTCGATTTTGGCGTTGATTCAAAGTCTGAGGCTGTTGAAAGGGCAACTCAACCATGCCTAAATTCCTTTAAATAATGTTTAATCATGACTCGATAAAGTCTGGTTTTGGTGCATTGGTATGATGAATCACCCCACCACCTAAACAAACTTCATCAACATAAAAAACAACACTTTGTCCCGGTGTAACGGCACGTTGTGGTTCATCAAATTCGACACGTACACCACTTGGTGTATTGCTGTCTTTATAAATTGTACATGCTTGATCTGGTTGGCGGTATCGAGTTTTTGCCGTGCATCGGAAACCTGATTCAGAAATCTCTTGCTCTCCAGCAACCCAATCAATTGCTTCAGACCATAAAACGGTGCTTTGCATCAATGGATGTTCGTGACCTTGACCAACGACAAGACGGTTGCCTTCAAGGTCCTTATGTAGAACAAACCACGCGCCTTCTTCGGCACCTTTTAATCCACCAAGACCAATACCACCTCGTTGACCGAGCGTATAGTACATTAAGCCGTGATGATCACCAACCTCTTTTCCAGAATCTAAAACAATTTTTCCCGGTTGTGCAGGTAAATATTGTTTTAAGAAGTCATTAAAACGGCGTTCACCAATGAAACAAATACCTGTTGAATCTTTTTTCTTTGCAGTTACCAAACCAAGTTCTTCAGCAATCTTGCGGACTTGAGGCTTTTCAATCTCACCCACAGGGAATAATGTTTTGTTGATTTCACGACCATGAACAGCATGCAGAAAATAAGTTTGGTCTTTATTATTATCTACACCACGGAGTAAAGGTGCATATTGATCGCCTTTGCTATTGGTCGCTGTTTCTCCACGACGGCAATAATGTCCAGTCGCAATAAAATCAGCACCTAAGCTTACAGCGTGGTCGAGGAAGGCACGAAATTTAATTTCTTTATTGCATAAAATATCTGGATTCGGGGTACGACCAGCAGCATATTCCGCTAAAAAGTGCTCAAAAACACGATCCCAATATTCCATGGCAAAGTTGGCAGTATGTAATTTGATGCCAATTTTGTCACAGACCGCTTGTGCATCAGCAAGATCTTCCATAGCTGTGCAGTATTCCGTACCATCATCTTCTTCCCAATTTTTCATGAAAAGACCTTCAACTTGATATCCTTGTTGAAGTAAAAGCGCAGCAGAAACAGATGAATCTACACCACCAGACATACCGACGATGACACGTTGTTGCATAGGATTAGGCATCCAAGTTTGAAATTAAAGGAGAGTTTTGGTGCTCATAGATGAGCGAAAGTGGGTATTTTTGCCCAGATAATGCGTCTTGTACAGCTTTAATCACAAGAGGGCTTCTGGCACGTGCAGAATCAAGTAATTCTTCAAGGCTCATCCATTGCGGACCAATAATTCCAGTATCAAGTTGAGCATCAGGGAAGTATTCTGTGATATGGGCTAAGAAGCAGAATCTAAAATAAGTACGATCTGGAAACATGGGCGGAGTGTAGGTATAGATGCCAACTAGAGAATCAACCTCAATCGCATATCCTGTTTCTTCCATTGTTTCACGTATAGCAGCTTGAATAATGGTTTCATCGCGCTCTACATGTCCAGCAGGCTGGTTAAAAACAGTATGACTAACACCTTCTGTATGTTCTTCTACAAACAGGAATTTTCCATCTTTTTCAACAACAGTTGCGACCGTTACATGTGGAGACCAAGAGCTCATAATCAGCACCATGGGAGATAAAGCATTATTCTACAAAATTTTCAGCTTGGTGGCTATGTTCAAGGCTTTTTCTTTGAGCAATGGGGGTAAAGTATATCCACCTAATTGGGCGAATCTATTGATTGGTAATGTATGACTTATTTCAATATAAGTACCGAGATGAGCAGAACATTGAATGTCATCAAGAGTATTGTTTAATTTAATAAATCCACTGTAAAAATTAATTAAAAAGTTATTTTTCTTTTTTAAGGGGTATAGTTCATAAAAAATATTTTTCACGACGTTCTTGTTGTAAGTCATTAATTTATATTTTTATTTTAAAATATTGTCAGTGGGAATAAACTAAATTTTATTAGATTATTTATTTTTTAATACTTAATTCCCTTGATTCTTTATGTGATTAAGGTTCATATTTAAACGCAATGCTTATTAAAACACATGATAAAAAATATCTATAAAGAGGGTATTGATGAAAACAAACAAATACTTATTTTTTCTGATCGGTTTGCTTTTAAATCAAGCAACACTCGCTGACACTTTCTCAGATACATTTCAAGGACCTGTAAAACTTAATCTTAATCTCTATGTATTTGCTGCAGATGTGGATGGGAATATCCAAAAGGGTAAAATAAAATACGATATCGATCAGCCATTTAAAGAAATAGTCAAGGCGCTTGATCAATCCTTTATGGGGCATGTGGATTTGAGTAAAGGCAACTGGGGGCTTTATGCAGATCACCAGTATGTCAAAACATCTCAGGAAAAAAGCGCAATCAATATCCCCGTCGCATTGAGCACTAAGCTCAATCAAAGTAGTTACGGGGTGTATTATCAAGCCTATGTCTCAACCGAAACAACATCGCAACAACAGGCAAAGTTTATTGTAGAACCTACACTTGGTTTACATCGAACTCAGGCAGAAGCAACACTTGGAGCGTTTAATCAAACACTGGCAGCAGATGCAAAGTGGACAGAGTTTTTTTGGGGATCACGATTTAAATACAATTTCGACTCGCCTTGGAATTTAGCAGCAGAATTCACAGTTGGCACTGAAAACACCACTGTTGCACATGCATATCTAGGTTATCGGATTCCTGTTTTTCATCGAAATTTCAATTTACGCGCAGGCTATCGTTACTTTGAACAAGATCATAAATCGAATAATTTTCACTGGGATGTTTGTCAGCAAGGTCCTGTGATAGGGATCAATCTACCAATTTTCTAAGAGGGTTTAATCATGAATAAGGCAATAAAAAAAGTGTTGTTTGCAGCAGGGCTTTTGGTCGCTGCTGAGGTGGCAACTGCATGTACTCGTGTTGTGTATCTTGGCAATAATGATGTGATGACAGCACGTTCGATGGATTGGAAAAGCGATGTTGGAACAAATCTATGGATTTTACCGAATAATGTTAAACGCACTGGAATGGCTGGACCAAAGTCAATTCAGTGGACATCGAAATATGGCAGTGTTGTGGCTACTGGGTATGATATTTCTACAACTGATGGCGTCAATGAAAAAGGGTTAGTAGCAAATTTGCTGTGGTTGGTGGAGTCGGAATATCCAGATGTAAAAAACAATAAAAAACCACCGCTCAGTATTTCACTATGGGCGCAGTATGTATTGGATAACTACGCAACAGTTAATGAGGCGATACAAGCCTTAGAAAAAGAGCCATTCATGATTGTCACAGATCAAGTGCCAGGAGAGAAACGTTTAGCAACGCTACATTTATCTATTTCTGATTCGACTGGTGACAGTGCTATTATAGAATATATTGGCGGTAAGCAAGTCATTCATCATAATCGTCAATATCAAGTCATGACGAACTCTCCTACCTTTGATCAACAGCTTGCATTGAATACTTACTGGAAACAGATTGGTGGAACAACGATGTTACCAGGGACAAATCGTGCTGCAGATCGATTTGCAAGAGCATCGTTTTATATCAATGCCATCCCTAAAAATGCCTCTCCGGAACATTCATTAGCCAGCGTATTTAGTGTGATCCGTAATACCTCAGTTCCTTTTGGACTCAATACTGAAGAGGAGCCGAATATTTCGTCTACACGCTGGCGAACCGTTGTAGATCATAAACGAGGACTATATTTCTTTGAATCTGCTGTATCACCTAATGTTTTTTGGGTAGACTTAAAGGAGATTGATTTTAAAGATGGTCAAACCAGAAAGCTTGAGTTGGGTGCTGACCAAGCGAAAGTGTATGCAGGTAAGGCTAATTCTTCTTTTAAGGTCGCTCAACCATTCCAATTTCTGGGCATCCAATAGGATATAAAAAACATGATGAAGAAACTTTGGTACATTCCTTTGAGTGCATTGCTTATCGCAGGATGTGCTTCAAATCCTAATAATGCGAATTCAAATGTGGGTACTCAAGGCTTATTAATCTGTCAGCCAAGTGAAATTTGCCCGATTGTGACAGTGGCATGGAACGAAGCACATAAAGACATTCTAAAAGTTAAACTGAGTTTAAACAGCGCATACACCAAATATAATATTGAAAAAGTTGTATTTAGTGATGGGGTGAAAAGTCATTCATTTAATGTGATTGGACCTACTGAAATTGATTTTGCATTTAAAGCCAATCGTTCACGTAACAGTGTTTTAGTTCCTGTGAATATGATGGTTGATTTCAGAGGCTCAGAAAATGTCTTTATGGAAATTCATACAGATCAGGGTGTAATTAAACGTTATATCGTGAAAGATAATGTGAAAGCGCCTGTGTTTGAAGAGTTAAGTAAATACTATAAAGTGAATGAATAAGCACTTTATATTGATCAAATTGGGTTTTAATTTCACTTGATTTAGCTGAAATTAAAACCCATTTATCTGGATATTTGGAAATTTCCTCGACGTGTCACGTTAAAAATAATATTGAAAATTATGTGGTTATAAATGAGTTGCGATTTTTTCACATACAAATATACAAGAATTTCCAGTTTTTGGAAAAATGAAATATCTAACGTATTGGCTTGGTCAATTGGAAAGCGAGTATTTTTAGCGCAAGTAGAGCTTATAGTTAGGGCAAAAATAAGGTATTTTACACATACAAACACAAGCTATGATTGGCTTTTTAGAGAATCAACTTAGCTTAAAACAAAGCACTTTAAGGGATATGGATAATCTTTTTAAAGATGCTGGGATTTATTTATCTGAACATCAGATTTGGGATGATTTAAATCTTGAACAAATTGAAGTCATAATTGCTTTATCAAAGCATGATCTCCTTGATAAAGCAGTAGATTTAATTTTAATTCAATTCATCAATATAATTATTCGCTACTTTCACATAATGCCTTGCAGAATAAGGCAAAAATTCTTTTTCTTTGTCTGTTAATGGGCGCACTTTTTGTACAGGACTGCCTACATATAAATAACCGCTTTCTAAGCGTTTACGTGGTGGAACCAATGAGCCTGCACCAATCATTACGTCATCTTCGATGATCACATCATCCAGCACAATACTGTTGATTCCAACGAGAACTCGATTGCCTATTTGGCAACCATGTAAGGTCACATGATGCCCGATAGTGACATCTTCACCAATGATCAATGGTGAACCATTAGGTTTTGCATCATTTTTATGGCTGACGTGTAGCATGCAATGGTCTTGCACATTGGAATTTCGACCAATTTTAATGTGATTAACATCACCACGAATTACAGCAAAAGGCCATACCGAAACATTTTCAGCTAAACTGACTTCACCGATTATCACAGATAAATCATCAATGTAGCAGGTCGAGTCAATTTTAGGATGATGTTGTAAATACGTACGGATATTCTTTTTCATGTTGGCGTCCTTATCAAAGCTTAAAACTTAAAAACCGTCATCACAGTATAAAATAAAAAGGCATCCTAATCTTCGATCAGGATGCCTGTGCTTTAGTCTAATCAGTAAAGTTGAATTAGACTTTCACAAATAAATTAAAATAAGTTGCTAAAGAACATTTTGATGTGATCAATCAATCGAGAGAAGAAACCTGCTTCTTCCACTGCTTTTAATGCCACTAAAGGTTTTTCAGCAATAACTTTGCCATCCAATGTTGCCGTAAGTTTACCGACAACCTGACCTTGTTTTAATGGTGCATTCAAGTTTGGTTGAACTGTGACTTGTGTTTTGATGGCATTCGCCTGACCTTTTGGCATAGTCACATTGAAGTTTTCAGCTAAACCAATTTGAACATCATTTTCTTTACCAAAATAAACTTTAGCTTTAGCAAGAACTTGATTTGCAGGATGAACACTCACAGTTTCAAAGTTTGAATATCCCCAAGAAAGCAGTGAGCGTGTTTGATTGGCACGCTCATTCATTGATGGGGCACCAAAAATCACAGAAATCAAACGCATTGGACCACGTTTAGAAGAAGTGGTTAAACAGAAACCTGCTTCATTGGTGTGACCTGTTTTTAAACCATCCACACTTGGGTCGGTATAAAGTAAGGCATTTCGGTTACCTTGTTTGATACCATTAAAGGTAAATTCTTTTTCAGAATAAATTGGGTAGTATTTTGAGCTGTCATGAATGATATGTTTGGCTAAAACAGCCATATCTTTTGCAGTGGAGTAATGACCGTCAGCAGGCATACCTGTTGCATTGATGAAGTGAGTATTGGTCATGCCGACACGTTTAGCTTCTTGATTCATGACATAAGCAAATGAACCTTCATTGCCAGAAATGTGTTCAGCCATCGCTTTGGAAGCATCATTACCCGATTGGATAATAATACCGCGTAACATTTCTAAAACTGTTGCAGTACCATTGAGCGGAACATACATACAAGATTCAGTGCTACTTCCTCGACACCAAGCGGACTCATTCATGCGAACTTTTTCATTTTCAGTCAGTTCACCTTTGAGGAGTTTTTGCTCAATGATGTAACTGGTCATCATTTTGGTCATCGAAGCAGGTGCTAGTTTTTCATTTTCATTCTTCGAAGCAAGAATTTGACCTGTCTCATAGTCCATTAAGACGTAAGATTTATTATTTAATTCTGGCGGAGTTGTTAAGACGGTTGCTGCATAAGAAAATGAAGGTAAAAGTAATAATGCAGCAATGGCGCTTTTTGGGGTCATTCTAGGTCGTTCCAATCGTTATATGAGCACAAACAGGCTAGCATTTTAGGACAAAGCAAAGCCGACTTCTATACAGAAAGTCGGCTTATTTCTTACTTATTGTAACTATTTCATTATTTGTCTAATAAATTGCACCATGATTATGCACCGTAGCGACTAATGTCGTTACAAATCGCAGTATTTTCAGTATCTCCAGCTTTCTTGGCGTCAGCTTTGGCTTCTTTCAAAGCACGTTGAAAATCCTTTTGTTTGGCTAAAGTTTTTAAAGCTTCTTTCGGGTTCTTGTCATTTGGCATGTAATCTTTCAATAAGTGATTGAAACCTTTATCAAATGCAGCATCAGTTTTAATCAAGCTCGGGCAAATATCAGAAAGTACATAAATTGCTGCAAGTTCTTCTTTAGAGACTTGTTGTTGTGTGACTTCAATATTCTGTTCATGCGAAGCTGCGTCTTTAGGTGCTGCAAAAGCATGAGTCATAAATAAACCACTGGCTGAAACAAGGCTTAATGTAAGCATTTTTAAAGTCATACGCATGATGGACCTAATCAATTATTTCTCTTAACAAGAGGCATAGAGTAAACGTAAAAACAGTCAAAAATATAGATAAAATGTATTGATGTTGTAGATTTATTTGAATTTTTCGCAAAAGAGTATTTTAAAAAGATGTTAAAAAAATGTTTTTAACATCTCTTATCCTCATTTTTATTTTTAGTGTTTGAGTTCAAGTACATCATTACAGACAGCTTTGTGTTCGGCTTGGTCTACTTCTTTGGCATTTGATTGTGCTTCTTTAAAAACTGATTGATATTCAGGATCTAGTTTAAGTTGATCTAAAGTTGTTGTTTTAGATAAATCTTTCAATAAAGTTTGCGTTAATGTATCAATCTTACTTTGGAATGTAGCATTATTTCCAATCAGTGACGGGCAGACTTCAGCAAGTACCTGTGTAGCTGCAATATCTTCTTTGGCTAAGAGATCAGCCTCTTGAGTGGTTAAGCCTTCTGCAAATGCAGTGTGTGTGCAAAGTGTGATGAATGCAATAGAAATTGTACGAGTAAGAGAACGTGTAATCATCTTTTTAGTCACAAATTTAATTTAAAGTTGAGTGAGTAACTATATATAATTGCTGAATAAATTTGTATTAAATTACTCAACAGTCATGACATAATTTATGTGAAATTGGGTGGTAATTTATTGAAGAGTGTCAAGATAACCTTTAGAAGATGTAAGTGAATAGGTTGATAACCTGAATGTGCCGAGACTTGATATTTTTAAAATGACCTGATTGAGAAATTAATTGCTTTAAGTGAGCGCGTTAAATGATTTGGTCTATAATTTCAAGAAGGATTTCTTTTTAACAACAGATTTGTAGGAATGGAGACTTTAAGTCATAAGCATTGAGTGTTATACAATTTAGTGTATGTTTTAAAATGAATTGATACATTGTTAGATAAAGAAATCATGAATTCATACTGTTATTAAGAGAAGTTTTTGAGTGAATATTTTAATTGCCAATGACGATGGTGTATTTGCACCAGGTATCCAAGCTTTAGCAAAAGCATTAAGACCGCTAGGACGTGTTGTAATTGTTGCACCTGAAAGTGAACGTAGCGGTTATTCTAGCGCCTTAACCTTAGATCGACCATTACGTCCGATCCAAGTTGCTCCAGATATGTGGGCAGTCAATGGCACTCCTGCTGATTGTGTTTATTTATCAATGAATGGTTTATTTGATTTTGAATTTGATTTGGTGGTCAGTGGTATCAACAGCGGAGCGAATCTAGGAGATGATGTACTTTATTCTGGAACAGTAGGTGCTGCATTTGAGGGGCGTTTGATGACGTTACCTGCAATCGCAGTTTCATTAGCAGGTAGTAATGTTCGGGCTTATGAGCGTGCTGATGATTATGCACAAGCAGCACAGTGGGTTTACACATTTATTGCTCAAGGACTACCACAGCTACCACCGCGACATATTTTAAATATTAATATCCCGGATGTTGCTGAAATTCAGGGCGCTCAGATTACCTATCAAGGGCGACGGGTACAGTCAAAACCAATCACCAGTCAGGTTGATCCGCGTGGTCGTCAAGTGTATTGGATTGGCTTGGCAGGCGAGGCGGTTACAGACCCTAAAAAGAACTTACAGCATATCCAGTCAGATTTTTTTGCTATCGCCAATGGTTTTGTCAGTATCACACCGATTCAAATGGATGCGACCAACTATGGAATCTTGGAAACTTTACAATCTCAGCTCTCACATAGTCATTTTGATGTGTGAGTGTTATAAGTTTGTGAAAAAGCACTGCGAAACAGTGAAATAAGTGTGTTTTTTGCTAATCTTAAGCAAATATTTTTAAATTTAAGATTGTAGAGAGGGAAATCAATGCTTTTGGCTCGATCAAAGCTTTATATTCAAATGCCTAAGCGATGGGTAAAAATCATTTTATCCTCAGTTGCCATTACTTCTACAATACTTGTTACTGGTTGTGCATCGAAGCCACAGATTAATAATCCAACACGTTATGCAGTTGCACCAGAGTATTATACTGTACGTTCGGGTGATACGCTTAGCGGCATCGCTATGCGTTACGGTTTGAGTTATTTAAGTGTAGCTGAAATGAATGATATTGCTGCGCCATATCGAATTTATGTTGGACAGTCATTGCGTTTGAAAAAGGGTGGGGCGAATGCTAACCGTTCAACAACTAAAGCTTTGACAAACAATGAGCCACAAATTCAACGCCAAACCATTAAGTTGCCGACGCAGCAAACGACAACATCACCGTCTGTAACAACAAAAGTACCGTCTGTCACAACAGTGCCAGCTCAAACAACAACGACAGTACAATCTACTCGTTTAAGATGGGTTAAACCGTCTACAGGACCTGTGATTGCAAGTTATAATCTTGCGAATAATATTAAGGGATTGCGTTTTGGTGGAAATCAAGGCGATCCTATCTTTGCTGCAGCAGATGGACAGGTAGTTTATGCTGCAGATGGATTGAAAGAATATGGTAACCTTGTCTTGGTGAAACATATTGATGGTTACATTACTGCATATGCACATAATAGTAAAATGTTGGTAAAAAGTGGTCAAAATGTGACCGCAGGACAGAAGATTGCAGAGATGGGATCTTCTGGTGCGACAAGCACAATGCTGGAATTCCAAGTGCGTTTGGACGGAAAACCTATCAATCCTGCAAATATTTTACCAATAAATTAAATATTTTAATGCAAAATGTAATTTTCTTCGTATAATACAATGAGTTGCTTTAAATAAAAAATGTGAAGCAGCTCATAATTTCAGAGGGAAATTTATGTTAGATCAACTTCGAGCAATGGGTGTCTTTGCTTGCGTTGTTGAAAAAAGCTCTTTTAGTGGTGCCGCGCGTGATCTTGGCATTACAACTAGTGCGGTTAGTCAGCAAATTAGATCTTTAGAACAAGAGATGGAAGTTACACTTCTACATCGTTCTACACGAAAGCTGAGTCTAACTGAAGCTGGTCAAGCTTTTTTCCACAGCTGTCAAGAAATGCTCGCTGCGGCTGAGCGTGGAAAAATCCGTATTAATGAGTTGCGAGACGATTTAGTCGGTGATTTACGCATAGCGACCACCCCGGAAATAGGTGCTACACATGTTGTGCCTGCATTATCACATTGGATGTCTGCGCATCGTGGTTTGATGGTTCATTTTGAAGCGGATAACCAATATATCGATTTAATCGAGGAACGCATAGATATTGCAATTCGTATGTCTTCTAAAATGGAAGATGCGAATAATTTAAGTTGTACGCCACTTGCGAGAGTAGATCAAATCTTAGTCGCATCGCCAAGCTACTTAAATCAGACTGTGCCCATTTCACGACCTGAAGATTTACAGAATCATGATTTGATTCCTGTGAATATTATGAAAAATTATCAACATTTTTCATTTCAGCATAGTGCAACAGGTGAAGTTGTAAATTTAGAAATGAAGCATCGTCTTCAAACAAATAACGTATTTGTTGCAAAATCATTGTGCCAACACGGACATGGGATTGCACGTATTCTTTATTTAGATGTACAAAAAGAATTGATGAACGGTACTTTGGTTGAAGTGCTTCCTGAATGGAAACTACCAACTTTCACGCTAAGTGCAGTTACTTTAAAGCGTGAACAGCAACCGATGAAAATTCACCGCTGTTTGGATGCTTTAAAACAATATTTTAGCCAGTTACCTGGTGGCAGAATTTTCCAAGAAGCTTCTTAAAAGCCCAAGTTCTAATAAGTTTGAATAAAAAAGCCGCTTTAAAGCGGCTTTTCTATATTTGAAATTTGGATTTAAGGAGATCATCAACTTAATCTCCTTAAATGATATTTAAAAACAGTCTTATCCAAGAAATTTCTGAATTGCAGGAACTAAGCGTTGTAGGAGGTCATCAGCTTGTTGGCGATTCATATTTAATGCAGGTAATAGGCGAACAACATTGCCAGAAGTCACATTGATAATTAAATGATGTTCATCACGAGCAATATTCACCAATTCACCACAGTCTTTTGGAAGTTCAATCCCAATCATCATACCGAAACCACGGACAATCACATTTTGTGCTGCAAGCTGAATACGGAACTGATCCACCAAATAAGTACCAATTTCATTCACATTGGACATGATATTTTCTTTTTGGATTAAATCAATCACGGTATACACAATACGTGAACCTAAATGTGTACCGCTATAAGTCGAACCATGATTTCCAGCAGTCAAAACACCAACACCACGACCCTGAGTCATTACTGCACCAATCGGGAAACCATTGCCTAGACCTTTTGCCGTAGTTAAAACATCAGGAACAATATTGGTGTGTTGATAAGCAAAATATTGACCAGTACGACCATTACCAGTCTGCACTTCATCTAACATCATTAACCAATTGTGTTGGTTACAAATAGCACGAATATCTTCAAGATAACTAAAGCCTTGAGGGGCAGTATTTACACCACCTTCGCCTTGAATCGGTTCAACCAGAATTGCCACAATATCAGGATGATTAATTGCTGCTTCTTCAATCGCTTCTACATCTCCAAAAGGTACACGAATGAAACCATCAACCAAAGGTGCAAAACCTTCTTGTACTTTCTTATTGCCTGTGGCAGAGAGTGTGGCAAGTGTACGACCATGAAATGAATGATCTGCTACAATAATTTTAGGATTGGCGATGCCTTGTAAGTGACCAAATTTGCGCGCAATTTTAATTGCACCTTCATTGGATTCAGCACCACTATTTGAGAAAAAGATTTCTTCCATACCTGAAACTTCAGCCAGCTTTTGTGCAGCTGCTGTTTGCCAAGGGACTTCATAAATATTACTGGTATGGATAAGTGTTGCAGCTTGTTCAGCGATTGCCTCAGCCAATACAGGATGTGCATGACCAAGACCACAGACAGCGATACCTGTTAATGCATCAAGATATTCAGTTCCATCCTCAGTATAAAGATAAGAACCTCGCCCTCGAACAAAGCTGATCGGTTGACGGCTGAATACAGGCATCAAATGTGAAGGTTGATCAGTTTGTACCGGAGCAAGGGTAATGTTGTTCATGACTAACTCTTATCTGTTAGGAGGGAAAAGAAAGGATTATCTAACCAAAATATGCGGAAGATTTAAAGCCTAAATGTAAATAAAATTGGAAATAATCGTCTAGACATACTCTTTATTGTGGATTTAGGTATAATGCAGGCAGATGAGTTGAGGATTTAATCAATGACTGAACAAGCGCGTGATACAGAAGCGTTAATTCGCGACCAAATTGCTAAACATGCTGTACTTCTTTATATGAAAGGTACACCACAATTCCCACAATGTGGTTTCTCTGCTCGTGCAGTAGAGGCACTTAGCCAAATTGGTCGTCCATTTGCTTATGTAAATATCTTGGAAAATCCAGATATTCGTGCAACTTTGCCACAAATTGCAAATTGGCCTACATTCCCACAATTGTGGATCAATGGTGAGTTGATTGGCGGTAGCGATATCATGCTAGAAATGTTCCAAAATGGTGAATTAAAACCATTGATTGAACAATATAGCCCAGCACCAGAAGCAAAATAAGCCACTGATGCAAAGAAAGCACCGTAAGGTGCTTTTTTATTGCCTAATGTTGCAAAATACAATAATAGATGAAGCCCCAATTTAGGGGCTTCACCAAGCTTAGCTTGTATAGGTTTTACTTGCATTTATTTTGCTGAGTTACAAGGTCTGCGGCATCTTCAGTTAATAATGCAGGGTCAATCTCAACTTTCTTGGCTTTTTTATCCTTCTTTTTTTTCTTTTTCTTTGGTTTTTCTTCGATTTCAACACCATCCTCAAGTGCTTGCCAATATTCAAGTTGAGCCATCACAGCAGCATAGATAGAACCTTTGGTATAACGTCCCTTTTTATCCAAACTGCCGACTGGACGAGCCATTAAAATTTCCAATGCCTGATCAATCGTGTCTATGGCATGAATATGGAATTGATTTTGATTTACTGCATCTATAACGTCTTGACGTAGCATTAAATGTTGCATATTTTGACGTGGAATAATGACGCCTTGCTTTCCAGTCAAACCTTGCAGTTTACATGCATCAAAGAAACCTTCGATTTTTGCGTTAACCCCACCGATAGGTTGTACTTGACCCAATTGGTTCATTGAACCTGTAATTGCCCAAGATTGATCAATTGGCAATTGGCAAATTGCAGAGATTAAAGCTGACAACTCAGCAACCGTAGCGCTGTCACCATCGACTTGTCCATAACTTTGCTCAAAGGCAAGTGCCGCAGAGAAGTGAAGGATTTGTTCACGTCCAAAGTGCGCTTTAAGGAAGCTGGACATGAGCAAAACGCCTTTTGCATGTAAAGAGCCGCCTAATTCAACACTACGCTCAATATCAAGAATATCACCACCACCTTGGTATACTGAAGCAGTTAAACGTGATGGTAAGCCAAATTCAACATCCGCATATTGGATCACAGATAAGGCATTGATTTGACCTAAACGATGCCCACGCGTTTCAATCAGCTGTGTGCCACGGGAAAGGTCTTGCCAATATAGTTCTCTTAAATAACCTAAGCGATACTGACGATGTTTGAGCGCTGTGTTGATGTGATGTGAGGTTACGAGCTTTTCATCCGATTGTACAGCATGATGGTGTGACTCACGGATCAAATCTCCTAAAGTCAATGCATGTAATGACAGAGAACTTTGGTCTTCTGCTTGACGGCTAGAGTCTGTAAGTAAAGCAGCCAAAGCTGAGCGATCAAAAGGTAATAACTTGTCTTGTTGAACATAGTCTGCAATCAACTGCATGTAGGCTTGTTCATTGTCATCATTTCGTTGCAAGGTATCAGTAAAATCTGCACGAATCTTAAAGACACTGCCTAACTCAGGTTCTACTTCTAAAATTTCATAATATATTTCTGGTTCAGCGAGTAAAACTACTTTAAGGTTGAGTGGAATTGAAGCAGGTTCTATAGAAATACTTCCTGTCAAAGTCAGCATATGTTCTAAAGATGACAGTTTGAGCTGACCTGATTTTAAAGCACGTTTTAATCCTTGCCATGCATATGGCTGTTCTAAGAGTTGTTCAGCTTCTAAGATTAAGAAACCACCATTGGCTTGGTGCAATGAACCTGGACGAATCAGCGTGAAATCTGTGGTAATGGTTCCGTTTTGTGTGAGTTGCTCCACATGCCCAAGTAAATTGTAATGGGTAGGGAAGTCTTCAAAAATTACAGGTGCACCAGAGTTTGGTTTGTTGCTCACCACAACATTGGCTTGGTATCTGGAAGGGACGCGATTAAAGAGCGATGGAGAAAACTCTTCGCCTTCTTGATCTAAAATTGTCTCAACATTGTCAATAATATCAGCCGCAAAAAGCTTTAAATATTGCTCTAATCCATGCACAGTTTTGAATTTATTGAGAATCTGCTCAATACGAGGAAGCACCACTTGCTTGGCAATATCACGATTGAGTTCAGAAACTTGATCACGTGCATCATCTTCAAGATCACCTAATTGCAGACCGAGGCGTTCCAGCTTTTTATCCATATAACGCATATTGGAGTTGATTTCTGCACGTTGTTTGCTATCAAGTGCATTAATGTCTTCTTGTGACATTTCCAATACTTTGTCATCTTTGACATGGATGGGTACAAAAATATGTTCGTCGTTTCGATTGACTAGCTTTAAGTCGAGATCTTCACCTTCTTTGGTCAGTTCAACTAATGCAAGCTGTTGCTCATTGCCTGTAATCTGGCGAATGCGTTCGATACGGTTATGATAGGTTTCTGCACTAAAACGACGTTCAAGCTGCTTAAGGATGGTTTGCCAAGTTTGATGTAGCAGTGTTTGGAATTTGTTGGCTTGCCCAGCTTGAAAGCGTAATGCAATAGGTTGGCGTGCATTTTTAAAATTATAGACATATACCCAATCATCTGGCGTTTGCATCGCTTTAGCATGTTGCTGAAGCAAACGTTTAATCATGGTACGTTTGCCTAGCCCTGCTGTACCTACAGCAAAAATATTATAGCCAGAATAAGGTAGGGCAATACCAGCCTCAACAGAGGCTTTAGCACGATCTTGACCCAAAAAATTGTTTAAGGGTTTGATTCTTCTGGTTGAAGAAGGAATCTTGGAGAGATCAGGAATATGCGTCAGTTGTTCAGGTTTTAGGGCTGTGAGTGTCAAGGTATTTTGAATTTCCGTTTGATCAAAAGCAGATGGAAAATGGGTTTCAGTTTTTTGTATTAGGCTTGCAGTGTGAGTATTTGAAACAGCGGTAGAGCTTAATTGATCGTGTCTTTGGGTCACAGGTGAAATCCAAAACTTATATGGGTTGAAAGCTTTAAGGTATACAGGATTGGGGGTAAAGATCAAGCATCTATAGCGGAAATATCTGTAAAAGGCGACCTTAGTTGCATAAAAGTGATTGAAACTCTAAGCATTAAAAGGTTGAATAGCATTATTTCATTTTTCAGAAAATAACAACGCAATGACAACGCAACTATCTCAGCAATCGTCTGAGCAGAATTTAACCGCGAAAAATGGATGGAAATCTGCTTTTGCTGCATTTTTAGACCGCCGCGCTGCAATCATGCTATTTCTTGGTTTTTCAGCAGGTATTCCGATTTTATTGATTTTTTCGAGTTTATCTCTATGGCTGGGAGAGGCTGGAATTGAAAAAAGTGCTGTTACTTTTTTTAGTTGGGCAGCTTTGGGCTATTCTTTTAAATTTGTTTGGGCGCCATTGATTGATGAACTGCCAGTACCTGTTTTAACGAAAAAATTGGGTCGTCGACGAGCTTGGCTGTTGATCGCACAATTACTGATTATTTGTGCAATTTGTATTATGGCATTTTCAGATCCAGCATTGGGTCAAAGTTATATTTACCAAATGGCTGTGGGTGCTGTATTGCTAGGGTTCTCCGCCGCAACCCAAGATATTGTTATCGATGCCTATCGAATCGAGTTAGCTGAAACTGAAATGCAAACTGTACTGGCATCCACCTATAACGCAGGTTACCGTTTGGGGATGATTGTTGCGGGTGCTGGTGCACTGTTTTTAGCTGCGTCATTAGGAACAGCAAAAGGCAATTATATTTATGAGGCATGGAAATACACATATTTAACGATGGCTGTTGTCATGGTTGTGGGGGTAGTTACCACACTTTTGATCCGTGAACCACAGGTTAACCGTGTTGATAAGCACTATAAGAATATTGATTATTATCGTCTGGTTCTCGTATTTGTTTTAGCGGTTGCAAGCTTTGTATGTTTTTATATTTATTCAGATGACCTCATTCAATACCTGCAATCAATTTGGAAAATTGAAGATAGTTTTCTTAAATTTTTAATGGAAGCTGTACGGTTTTTGGGATCAGGTGCTGGTGCTGTATTTGTTGCATCTGTGTTGATTCGATTGGGGGTTGTCAATCAACAGATGGCTTATGAAACATGGGTGAATCCGATCGCAGACTTTTTTAAACGTTATGGTTTAAAGTTGGCATTGGTTTTATTGTTGCTCATTGGTTTTTATCGAATTTCAGACATTATTGCAGGCGTTATTTCAAACGTTTTTTATCAAGATCTCAACTTTACCAAAGAACAAATTGCTGAAGCTGTTAAAATATATGGTGTAATTTTTAGCTTACTGGGTGGTTTTCTGGGTGGATTACTTGCACAACGTATGAACATTATGAAATTAATGTTTGTTGGAGCTGTTCTGGCAAGTTCAACTAACTTGATTTTTATTGGTTTGGTGAAGTCTGGCGCGCCGATGCAAGCGGTTCAAATCCATGTTGCCGATAAAACTTTTCAAGCAACACCTGATGAGGTGGGGTACTGGAAAGTCACAATACCAAGCCAAGATTTGGTTCAAACTAAAACATTACGTATTGATGCCGCTCTAGCAGATCAAACAGTAGCTCAGCAATATACAGTGCCTTATTTAATTGACAATGGTACTGCCCAAATCAAATTATTTCCAGTCACTAGCGATAATAGCTTAACTGCTGCCGAGTCCAAGCAAAGTATTGTGATTAAAGGTCAAACAGTTGGGTTGAAACTTACTGATCTCCAAGAAGATAAACCGATTACTTTAAAACTGGATGCTAAAACTTATCCGGCTAAACTGGATAAAGATGGTTTGTTTAGTGGGACGATCGATGGAAAAGATTTACAAGCATCAGCATCTAAAACGATCATTGCAGTCGTCAATTATAAAAATCCAAAAACATCGCTTTACACTGATCAGCGCTATCAATTGACTGAGAAAAAAGCAGATATTGACGTTGATATTCAACCTGTCCCTGTGGTGAAAGCAGATACCAATACATCTGTTGAAATTAAAGGTAAGGTGATTGAGCAATATAGCTCGGGATGGTTGTATTTTGCGATTGTGGTGGATAATTTAGCTTCAGGGTTGGCAGGTGCTGCCTTTATTGCATTCTTGTCTAGTTTAACGAGTGTGTCATTCACTGCTGTTCAATATGCAATTTTTAGTTCGTTAATGACCTTAACGCCTAAAATATTAGGTGGATATTCTGGAACCATTGTGACCAATATTGGCTATCCAAAATTTTTCTTAATGACCACCTTAATTGGTATCCCAATTTTATTGTTGGTATTTTGGGTGGCAAAGTTATTAAGAGAACATCAATTAAGAGAGACGCAAGATTAAAACGATTTATTTTCATTGCTCAATTTGATGGAATGTTTTGGAAAATGACCTATTTTATCATGAAGATAAAATAGGTTTTTTTATCGAGATTGACAAATTGAAAGTGAAAGGCAATCTATACCGTATGGACGTTGGGATTAAGGGGCAAAGCAAAACTTCATTTGAGGCTGGACTCAGTAAAAAAGTCAGTTTGTGGTCAAACTTCATTCATCTGATATGTGCTTTAATCTTGCTAAATTGGTAAAAATTGAAAAATCGAACAGTATTGCCTATATTGACAGGCAATATCTGATTTAATAGGACAATCAATCATGCGCATGCTACATACCATGTTACGCGTAGGCAATCTAGAACAGTCTTTGGCGTTCTATACTGAAGTTCTCGGTATGACATTACTTCGTAAACGTGACTATGAAGAAGGGCGTTTTACCCTTGCTTTTGTCGGCTATGGTGATGAAGAGCATAATACTGTATTGGAACTCACCCATAACTGGGACACTGCAAGCTATGAGTTAGGCAATGCTTATGGACATATTGCGATTGGTGTTGAAGATGCATATAAAGCATGTGAAGAGATTAAAGCACGTGGTGGAAATGTCGTGCGTGAGGCTGGACCAATGAAAGGTGGAGTAACTGTAATAGCCTTTGTTGAAGATCCAGATGGCTATAAAATTGAATTAATCCAACAAGATCAAAATGCAAGAAACAATTAATCACCTAACAGTGTGTTAAATTAAGTTGATATGTGTCGTAAATAAATAGTGAACATTTAGCCAAATTAGTAGCTTTATTTTTGGAGCTCAGTAAGATTGAATTTTACCTCAAAGTAAAATTAAACTACTGAGCTTTTTCATATTTTAAATACAGGAAGTTGCTTATGAAAATGTTGAAACTATTGGCATTAGATCGCTTTACGATACTGTTGGTAGCAATGGTGCTTTTAGCTTCATTTTTACCCATTTCAGGTCAAGCAGCCGCTATTTTTGGTAAAGTTACCACAATCGCAATTGCAGTTTTGTTTTTTTTACATGGGGCAAAGCTATCTCGTGAAGCTGTGGTTGAAGGTATTCTGCACTGGAAATTACATGCTTTGGTCTTTGCGATCACATTTATTGTATTTCCTGTATTGGGATTGATGGCTAAACCCGTACTTGAACCTTTATTGGGTCAACAATTGTATTGGGGCTTTCTGTTCATGTGCTTTTTACCATCCACGGTGCAATCATCCATTGCATTTACTTCGGTGGCAAAAGGTAATGTGGCGGCAGCAGTATGTAGTGCATCATTTTCAAATTTAATCGGGATGTTTATTACACCAATATTAGTCAGCTTGTTTATATTTGGACAATCGAAGCACAATTACGATCCAACTTCATCGATCATTGAAATTACCTTGTTGCTGTTGGTGCCTTTTATTCTTGGACAGGTTTTGCGTCCTTATGTATTTCCTTTAATGCAAAAAATGCCAAAAATTGTCAAAGTTTTTGACCAAGGTTCTATTTTAATGGTGGTGTACGGCGCATTTAGTGGGGCAGTTGTTGCGGGGCTATGGCATCAAGTCAGCTTAACCACATTAATCTATTTGGTATTGGCTTGCTCGGTTTTATTGACTGCGATTATGCTATTAGCCTTATATATTCCAAAATGGTTGGGCTTTAGTCAGGCAGATCAAATCTCTATTTTCTTTTGTGGTTCGAAGAAAACTCTCGCCAGTGGTGTACCGATGGCACAAATTTTATTTATTGGTCAACCCTTAGGTATGATCGTATTGCCGATCATGATTTTTCATCAGATTCAGTTAATGGTCTGTGGAGTCATAGCAAACTATTGGTCTAAACAGCAACATTCAGGCGAGTAAATTTAATCAAATTGTTGAAAATAGATCGCAATCGAAATATTTATCACGTATAATGTTGCCCACTTGTTGTGCTTAGCTCTGACACTTATAGTCTCGGTGGGCCAAAAGAAATGGTCTGTTGTGGTGTTAACCTGCTGAAGATGTTCAGCCTTCCTCAAAGCTTTTTTAGATGTTTGAGAGTGGTTAATTGCGATGACAGCTAAACCTTTCTTAACTTAGGAGAATCGACCATGCGTGCCGATATTCACCCAAAATACGAAAAATTAGTTGCTACTTGTTCATGTGGTAACGTTATCGAAACTCGTTCTGCTTTAGGTAAAGAAACGATTTACCTAGACGTATGTTCAGCTTGCCATCCATTCTATACTGGTAAACAGAAGAATGTTGATACTGGCGGTCGTATCGATAAGTTCAAACAACGTTTTGCTGGTATGTCACGCTCTGTTAAGCGTTAATACGACAAAACATAAAAAACGGGCTTTTGCCCGTTTTTTTGTGTCTATGATCAATGAAAGATTGATGTATAAAAGATTGAGTATTGAACCCCTATACTCAATCTTAAATAAGCATTATTTATTGATCTTGAACATCGGTTAGATGATCGAGTTTTTTCTGGAAATATTCACCTTGTAAGAATCGAACATCAACATTCCAAGCATTAGCGAATAAACTCATATCATTCAGGTTTTTAAGCAGCATTTCCACAGGTTTAATGGTTTGATACTTTTCAAGTGTCTGCTGAAATTGAGCCATGGTCGTATCACTATTTAGCTTCTGTGTGAATTTCTCATCCAGCGTTAATAAACTGACATCTAACTGTTTTAATATCGTTTCGCTGGAAATGCTTGAGCCAAAGCGACGGATTGAAATCTCAGCACCGTGGTCGCGTAGAATTGCAAATTGCTTTTGTGTCTCGAGAATACTTTTTGCAATATCTTCTTCGTCAAACTGTAGAATCAATGGATGTGATTGACGGCTGCCAACAATGGTTAGGAGTTTAGAAATAAGCTCTGGAAATTGCTTATCGTGGAATAATACATGCCGATTCAAATTAACAATTAATTTTGCTTGTGGATATTGAGTAATAAAGTTATGAAGTTGCTTGCAGGCTTCAACTAAAATCCAGCGATCAAGTTTAATAGATAGTTCAATATCGTCATCGAGTTCAATTAAATTGCTGACTTTTTTCCATTGATTTTCAAAAATAAAACCACTTGTGACTTCATAAGTATTAAGACTACTATCATGTTTATCATAAAGCTGTTGATATTTAAGCTGAATTTCACCTTTGTCGAGAGATTGCATGATCTGTTCTAGGATCGGTGCATTTTTGAAAATTGGTTTGGCTTGTATATCTTGGGCAGCAGTATCTTGATGTGTTGGTGCAGTATCTTGATGTGTTGGTGCAGGATCTGGTTGCGGCTTTGGCTCTAATTGAAGTGAGTTGCGTTCAAGTTGAAGTGGTTCTACAGGAGTTGAAGTAGGTTCAACTAAAGACAATTCAATTTTAGTATCTTGTAATGTTGCTGTTAATTGTTGTTCAGAAACAGAGCCTTTTTTGCTTAGACGATGATCATAGGCTTGTTCTAAAACATCACTAAAGTTGCTTTCATTAAAGCTATTTTGTTGAATGTTGGTATAACCAATTTTGATGCTTAATGGATAAGTTGTTCCATTAATTTCAAGTAATTGAGGTTTTTCTAATGCTTGTAGACCATGAATACGTGACTCTAAAATGGCATCTGATTCTGCTTGTAAAATCACCGCATATAGCAACATGTCAATTTGATAGACTGTTGTATTGGTCTGTTCTTTAATAAAACTTTTAAAGCCATCTAAATACTGAATCGCAGTTTTCCAATTGGATAACAAAATATGATCAGGACAAGCTGCAAAACTAAATAATACCAGCGCATTGGCATTGGCGGGTTGATTAATCAACGCATATTGGATTTGTTGCAAACTGCTGACGACAGGGCTAATCGCTTTTTTGCTCGATTCGTTGGATTGAGTAGATGTTTTTTGAGAGACAGAATGCGTTTCAATGGTGATTTGAATACAATCTTCTTCATTGGAAGGAAGAAATTCAATCTTCAAAGGATTTTCAGATTTGGCATTTTTATTGAGTGTATCGATTTCAAAACGGGCTAAATCAAATTGTCCTTGGGAAATCTTTTTAAAACGTTGTTTGAAATCGTTGATATTTTGAGGTTGTAAAATATCCAATAAAGGTAAGCCAATGATTTCATTTTCATCTTTTAGACCGAATAATTTTAGATATTCATCATTGGCTTGAGTGTGAATACCTTCTTGAATCAGTGCAACAGCTTTATGTTGTTCTTCAACCAAAGCTTGTGCCTGATTTTTTGCACTTTCAAGATCTGTCAATAAATGTTGCTTGCTTTGTAGTGTGCGGCTATAGGAGAGTGCTCTAATTAAACTGATGTAAAAACGTTCAGTATATTCTAGGTTTACAACATCATAGATACCTTTTTGTATATATGATTGATATTGGCTATGTTGATAATCTTCAGGTTTTAGCAATAAAACAGGGATATCAATTTCTGCAGAAGCCTGAATAAGGGTGACCGCTTGCTCAATCTTAATATCATAAGCGCGACCAAAAATAATTAAATCCCACGATGTATTAAGTTGTTTTTCAAAGCTTTTTAACTCATCAAGTAAAATCGCCTGTACTTGATGATTTTTGCTTTGAAATAAACTGATAATTTCATTATAGCGAATTTGATTGTCATCAATAATAAGTAATCTAGTTTCCGAGAGTTTTAATTTTTTCGATAATAATAAATTTCTCACTTTAAAGCTTCCCATACATCTTGATTATTCAAATTGGTTGATTGGAGTTGAATGAATTGTTCAATACGATGATTTTCTTCATCATTGATCAACTCAAATTCAAACTGAACAAAACTTTGAGTAATTAACAACGTTTTCGTTAAATACACCTTAATTTCATCAGTATCTAAACGCAGATAAATTGCTTGCTGTTCTTTAAAAAAAGGTAAGTTTGGCAAAATAATTGAAGTATTTGATTCATTTAGATTTGGTACCTGTACCATGAGACATGGATGATAATTAATCGTTGAGCGATCAGCAGGAACCTTTACTGCACAAGGGTAGATGTCCTGTGCTAAAACCTCTAAACCGACTTCATAGGTTTTCTGGATCGATTGTTTAATCCAGCGGATGATTGCACCTTTCCATTTATTGTTCAGGCTTTCATTGATCAAGATAAATTCCCCCGTTCTTAGATTTCGAGGGGCTTCATTTGACCAGCGAATACGATAACCGTTGACACTAATATCGAGTACTTGTGCTTGATAAATTTGTTTGGCTTCTCGGTCCAAACTTTTAATCTGACTTAAATTAGATCCCGTACTTGAACCTGTCGAAATAGAGGAATGAATATTTGATTCCGACTGAAAAGCATAATTGTTATTGAGGTTGAGGGTTTCATAGAAATTTTTAGCTTTAGATAGATAAAAATGTGCTGTTTGTAAACTAAAGCAGATTTGCAGTTGAGCTGAATATTCATAACGTTCATGACGACGCTCAATGGTTGTTCCTAATACATTTTGTACATGAAACTTTAAGGCAGCTGATAAATAAATCTGCTCATTCTTCGATAAATATTCAGTTTCTTTATGAATGGTTAAATTAATATGTTCGAGTAAATTTTGCGTGGAAATATATAAGGATGTATGAAAGTTTGCATGTTGTTTGCGGTTATAGATCGGTGGTATATCTTTAGAGCCATCAACAATATAACGAGAAAGGCTGGTTTCTCTTGGTAAGATTTGGACCAATTTCACCCAGTCAAATGTACATTGATATAATGCCTGAGTTTCAGATGGGCGAATTTGATGCGTATTGAAAATATCCAACAGTAAAACTTGTGCATAGGCTTGTTGGATATTATGAATAGTAAAATGTGTACCTTGTAGCTGATTGATATTTATGCTGAATTCTTGGTTTTTAACAGCGAGCTCATATAAATGGTGTGTAGTAAGCCATTGATGGGTTAAAGGACCGCTATAAATCATTTGTTGCTGAACAAGCAACAAACCCAATTGTTCTAATGCATAAAATGTTGCCAAAGTCCGAGCAGTTTGCAAATTTCTCTTTTGTTTAAAATTGAAAAATGAGAATTTACTCGATGTTAATGTTTGATGGCTTCTTTGCACGATATTGATGTAAACATTGGCAAAATAGGTACGAATTCTGGAAGATAAATCAATGATATGCTCAATTCGATCTGTTTGAGAAAGCCCTTGATTCAGAATACTTTTTTCTAAACTGGAGAGAATGCTTTCCGTAATCGGGTGCAACACCTGAATAAGGTCAAAACGGAGCATTTCACTACAGTTTAGCTCTGCAATTTCACAAATCGCATTTAAAACAGACTCAGAAGTGTCGCCCAATTGCATGATTGAGAGCGTTGCCACCCATGCGCTCACAGAATCTACAGAGGGATTTGCAAAACTTAAACTTTCTCGTTGTAGAACCGTGATATTTTGAAAAATTTCAGAAATTTCTTTATTTATCATGAGCGTTTCAACTCTTAAAAGGTTGTGACTCCAAACAGCGGTGTTTTATTATTTTCTCCCGCAACTTCTCGAACCAGTTTTGGGACTAGATATCCAGGTAAGCTGGCTAATACATCCTTGTAGATCTGATCAATTTTTTCTGCCCCCAAATCAAAATGATACGCACCTTTGACCTTATCTAAAACGTGTAAATAGTAAGGTAAAACTTGTGCTTCAAAAAGTCGCTGACTTAAATCAACGAGTGTTTGTGCAGAATCATTCACACCTTTAAGTAAAACGGCTTGATTCAACACAAGAATATTTTGTTTTGCCAAGTGAGCAAGTTTTGAACAGGTCAAATTATCGAGTTCAGCTGGATGATTTGAGTGTACCACTAGAATCACACGTAGCCTACTGTTTTTCAATAAAGAAACTAGCTCTTCATCGATTCTTTCAGGAATAACAATAGGAACTCGTGAATGAATTCTCAAGATTTTAATTTGACTGAGAGATGCTAGACGTTCTAACCAGAGTGCCAGTTTGCGATTTGATAAGGTTAGGGGATCCCCCCCACTTAAAATCACTTCATTAATTTCTGGATGTTGCTCTAAATAGTTTTTAATATTCAGCCAATCATCGTTTTTAGGTAGATTTTCTTGATATGGAAAATGTCTACGGAAGCAATAACGGCAGTGAACTGCACAAGCACCTGTTAAGGTCAATAAAAAACGTGATCTATATTTATGTAAAACACCTGGAATTTGATTTGCCTGTTCCTCACCCAATGGATCCGTTACAAAACCTTCATGTTCTTCAAGTTCAAGATGATGGGGGAGTACCTGTAAAAGTAGGGGGTCTAACGGATTGCCTTTTTCCATTTTCGCAACAAACGCTCGAGGTACACGTAATTTAAATTGAGCAGTCGCAAGAATTGCACCAGACAATAATTGTTCTTTCGACAACGCGAGAAGTTCAAGTAATTCGAGTGGATCAGTCACTAAATCACTGAGTTGAGATTGCCAATTTTGCTCTTGATATAAATAATTTAACATGCCACGTGCGATAAATAGTCAATGGAGGAGAGAAGGGTTCAAATGTCTATTCAGATTAAATCTGTCAGATTGGACATAATAACATTGTGAGCTGTATCTAAACCTATACAGCTGATTCATTACATCGCACTGAAAGGAGAGTCAATCAGTACAAAAAAACAATGAATCGGAGATTTTACCCTCAATCTGACAGAACATGGGTAATTTTTCATTGCTTCACGACGTATTGCTCATTTAGAATACGAAAAATGTATAATACATTCTTTATTGTTGAGAATGATCATTCTGGGTGTGTTGGCAATTCAGCGATTTTGAAGTGTTAAATAGACCCGATTACAAATCAGATGATTTGTTGATCGCATGACATTAGAGATTTAAATTAGTAAGTTTGGAGTGTGCCTTTCATGGCCTATTATTCTACAAATGATTTCAAAGCTGGCCTAAAGGTTATGCTTGATGGTAACCCATGTTCAATCATGGAAAACGAATATGTAAAACCAGGTAAAGGTCAAGCGTTCAACCGTGTAAAATTACGTAACCTTAAATCTGGTAAAGTATTAGAAAAAACTTTCAAATCAGGTGATTCATTAGAAGCTGCTGACATCGTTGAAGTTGAGATGGATTACCTTTACAACGATGGTGAAATGTGGAACTTCATGGATCCTGTATCTTTCGAGCAAATTGCTGCTGATAAAGTTGCGATGGGTGATGCTGCGAAATGGTTAAAAGATGATTCAAATGAAAAATGTACGATTATGCTGTTTAATGGTGTGCCATTAACAGTAAGCCCGCCTAACTTTGTGGTGTTGAAAATCGTTGAAACTGATCCAGGTGTACGTGGTGATACTTCTGGTGGTGGCGGTAAACCAGCGAAGCTTGAAACTGGTGCTGTGGTACGTGTTCCATTATTCGTACAGCAAGAAGAAAGCGTTCGTGTAGATACCCGTACAGGTGACTACTTAGAGCGTGCTTAATCATTTTTCAATGATGATGCGAGGGATGATGAAAATCATCCCTTTTTTTGTTTTTAATTTGAGTTGAGCTAGGGGCATTGACACTAGCGAGTTATGGATAAATTTCCGACTAAAGTCGTAGATCGACTGAGAATAATTAATAGTAGAGTCGAATAGTCGGAATATGACAAGAATGATAAAAATAACATTGTAATAGTTTAAGTCATTGTGATGTCATGCTAATAGTACATATTCAAACCAGTTTTACATCCAAAGTCTTAGATGAAAACAAAAAAATGAGGAGTAGAGTCACCAGGGAAAGAGTCACACGGAAATGCATTACGCTTTATAAAAACAATGGAACTGCTTTTTGTAATCAAGATGTGAGGTTTTAATGGAAAATATTCAGACAAAGTCATCGCCCTTATCAAAATTGGTCTGGGTGATTGTCGCCATAATTGGTGCAGTATCTTTTGGAATACTCGCAGTCAGTAAAGGTGAGCATGTCAATGCTGTATGGTTGGTGCTTGCTGCAGTGTGTGTGTATAGCATTGCATATCGTTTTTATAGTTTATTTATCGCCAATAAAGTTTTTGAGCTCAATCCGAGACGGTTAACCCCTGCACATCGTTTAGCTGATGGTCTGGATTATGTGCCAACCAATAAGTATGTGCTTTTTGGTCACCATTTTGCAGCAATCGCAGGCGCAGGTCCATTAGTTGGACCTATTCTTGCCGCCCAAATGGGCTATCTACCAGGAACAATTTGGCTTTTAGTCGGAGTGGTCTTGGCGGGTGCTGTTCAGGATTTCTTGGTGCTTTTTATCTCAACACGTCGCGATGGACGTTCATTGGGGGAGATGGCGAAGCAAGAACTTGGCTCATTTGCTGGTGTTGTAGTGATGCTGGGTGCATTGGGGGTGATGATCATTATCCTTGCTGTACTGGCATTGGTTGTGGTTAAAGCGCTTGCACACAGTCCGTGGGGCGTATTCAGTATTGCAGCAACCATACCGATCGCCTTGTTCATGGGGGTATATATGCGTTATATCCGCCCTGGACGAATTGCAGAAGTGTCGATTATTGGCTTTGTTTTGATGATGGCTGCAATTGTGTATGGTGGTAATGTTGCTGCTGACCCATATTGGGGACCATTCTTTACTTTAACTGGGACTCAACTGACTTGGGCACTGATCATTTACGGATTTGTAGCTTCAGTATTACCTGTTTGGTTACTATTGGCGCCACGTGATTACTTATCAACTTTCTTAAAAATTGGTGTAATTGCAGGTTTGGCAGTGGGTATCATTGTTGCCATGCCGATGTTAAAAATGCCTTCTGTAACGCATTTTGTTGATGGTACTGGTCCTGTTTTTGCTGGATCAATGTTCCCATTCTTATTTATTACCATTGCCTGTGGTGCGATTTCAGGCTTCCATGCCTTAGTGTCTTCAGGGACTACACCTAAACTGGTAGATAACGAAGTCAATATTCGTGTCATTGGTTATGGCGGCATGCTCATGGAATCATTTGTCGCGATTATGGCAATGATTTGTGCAACTGTACTTGAGCCTGGTGTTTACTTTGCGATTAATGCGCCTGCAGCAGTATTGGGTACAACTGTAGAAAGTGCAGCAGAAGCAGTACGTAATCTTGGTTTCGTAGTGACGCCAGAAACATTAAGTCTACTGGCTAAAGAAGTAGGCGAAAGTACCATTCTTTCTCGTACTGGTGGTGCACCAACATTTGCAATTGGTATGGCACATATCATCACGGATATTTTTAATAATCGTTCGATGATGGCGTTCTGGTATCATTTTGCGATTTTATTTGAAGCTTTGTTCATTTTGACTGCGGTTGATGCGGGTACGCGTGCTTGCCGTTTTATGGTTCAGGATACCGTGGGTATAGTTGTTCCTGCACTTAAAAATTCACATAACTTCTTTGGAAACATGATTGGTACAGCGGTGGCGGTTGCTGGCTGGGGCTTCTTTGTGTATCAGGGTGTTGTTGATCCGCTGGGTGGTATCAATAGCTTGTGGCCTTTATTTGGTATTGGTAACCAAATGCTCGCTGCTATGGCGCTTATTCTTGGTACGGTCATTCTATTTAAAATGAAAAAAGAAAAGTATGTGTGGGTCACGATTGTACCTACAGTTTTCTTATTCATTACTTGTATGACAGCGGGTTGGCAAAAAATCTTTCATTCAAATCCAAAGATTGGTTTCTTGGCACAAGCAGATAAATTCTCAGCGGCAATTGCTCAGGGTGAAATTTTAAAACCTGCAAAAACACTTGAAGAGATGCAAACGATTGTTTTATCGAATCAGATCAATGCAGCATTGTGTGCATTCTTTATGATTGTTGCGGTCGTAATGTTGGTTGCCGCTATTGGGGTAATTCGCCGCGCATTGGCAAGCCCAACACCAACAGTTAATGAAGCGCCTGCAGTATATGCTGACCCTGAAGAAACTGTTGTCACGTCTGCAAAGCATTAATTGACTTATAAGTGAGGTGAGTAAGATGAATCTTAAATTCGCCAAAGGTGGTAAGACGGTAATTTATAAAATCATCAAAATGACCATCATGTCGCAAAAGGATCTAATTTTTAATCCTAAGAATTGGTCAAGAATTGCAACATTATGGACACGCTTACAGCAGAGTTTTCGTTTGATGGTTGGTGTACCAGATTATCAAAACTATTTGGAACATATGAAAAAGCATCATCCTGATATGGATGCAATGGATGAGAAAACTTTTCATCGTTACTGTGTAGATGCTCGTTATCCGAGTGCTGGTGGTACGATGAAAAAGTGTCCATGCTGAGATGAGTGTCTAATCACATGGAATAGTACTTTGATGCTGTTTTGAATGGTAGTTAAAACGGTACTTCGGTGCCGTTTTTCATTGGTAGTGATTTAGTTAAGGTATAGTCAATCTGATGAAAAATTCATACAGTAAAATATCATTTCTCTTAATTATTAAAATTAAAGCGATCAATAAATTGTTTGATGAGCCAAAGCTTGCACTGTCACGCTTTACTTCTAAAGTTTAAATTGTTTTGCGTAGGCGACACTTTACTTTTCAGAGATGAAAAGTAACGAAAATCTTTCGTTGAACAGGGATCTTGCGTTGCAAACAAAGCAGTGCTTTGTTTTTGCTCACATACCCTCGCTCAACATGGCGACTCACGATAGCAAGTCCATCTATGATTCAAAAGGGCGAAGTAAATGAATGATCAAAATCTTCTAGTGGGTGTAAATGTTATTGAATATCAATGATTGATCGCAAAATACTTGTATGAATTATTAGACGGTTTAACTATATTCGCTATCATTTTTATTCCGTGGGCTTAGGTAAATTGTGATTGCAAAGCGTTATTGTAAATTGCCATGAAATAAACATTATGAATTGTCGGATAGCGGACAGTTCATTTCAATTATCTCAGATAAAATGTTGAATCAGAAAAATGACAGAAATATATTGGTTAAAGGGATGTTGAGATGAAGATTTGTATTTATGGTGCGGGAAGTATTGGGTGTTATATTGGTGGTCGATTGGCTGCATCAGGTGTAGACGTTACATTTATGACCCGTCCACGCATGTATGATGAATTATCCAAATCTGGTTTGAAACTTACGGATTATTTAGGGAATAACTTATCTATACCTGCAAATGAACTAAAATTATCACAAGATCCGAGTATTGCTTTGGATGCTGATATTATTTTTGTCTGTGTTAAATCAGCGGCAACTGAACAAGTCGCCAAAGCGCTTCAGAAAATATTCGTTCAAAGTAATGCTGGTCTTAAGCACAGACCTTATATCCTGAGCTTTCAAAATGGATTAAGTAATGTTGCTGTACTTAAACAGTTTTTACCAGATATGACAATCTTAGCGGGGATGGTTCCTTTTAATGTGGCTGCCTTGCGATCTGGACATTTTCATCAAGGTACATCAGGGGCAATTCATGTCAAAAAATTTTCCAAACAACAAGATTTAGCCCAACTTTTTCAGAAATCGCAATTAGATATTGTATTTGATCAGGACATGCTTGCTGTGCAGTGGGCAAAAATTTTACTTAACTTAAATAATTCTATTAATGCCTTATCAAAATTACCTTTAAAAGCACAATTATCGAATCAGCAATATCGTCAATGTCTCGCAATGGCGCAACAAGAAGCACTTGATTTACTGGATTTGGCGCAGATCAAGCCTGCAAAGTTGACTGCAATTTCTGCACATTTGCTTCCTAAAATCATGAGTCTGCCGAATATTTTATTTAAAATATTAAGTCGTAAAATGCTGAAAATTGATCCGTTGGCACGTTCGTCTATGCAAGATGATTTGATTGCAGGGCGAAGCACTGAAGTTGATTGGATTAACGGTGAGGTGGTGAAGTTAGCACATCGACTCAATACCCAAGCACCCATCAATCAATTGCTCATTGAATTGATTAAGCAAGCTGAGGTTTCTGATATTGAATTTTCAATGAGTGCGAATGATTTAAAATCAAGATTAAACCATGCTCAAAATAGATTTGTATGAACACATGATTTAGACCCTAAATTAATCTTTAAAGAATGATAAGAATCGGTTTTTAGTCAAAATGAACCAAGTGGTGAAATTCATGAATTGTTGCACTTTGAGTATCCCTTAAAAACGTGTATGTTAATCAAATTACTTAAAAAATTACGATTGGGGAAAATAAGGTGATTTGGGGAACAACACAAGGAAATACACTACAACAGAATTCCGAATTAAGTGATTTAGACTTATCAGGTTATTATCCGAAGGTTGATGAGTTCTTAGTGCAAATTAACCAAATCATTTTAGATAAACAGCAACAAACAAAACTTGCCTTGTGTAGTTTATTGGCTGGAGGGCATTTGCTCTTTGAAGATTTGCCAGGCTTAGGTAAAACGACTTTAGCCAGCAGTTTGTCTCGTTTAGCAGGGCTTGATTTTCAACGAATTCAATTTACCAATGATATGCTGGCCAGTGATGTGATTGGGATTAATATGTTTAATCAAAAAGAACATCAATTTGAATTTAAGTATGGACCTATTTTCACTCAAATATTACTTGCGGATGAAATCAATCGTTGCAGTCCAAAAACCCAAAGTGCATTGTTGGAAGCAATGGAAGAGGGCAATGTCACAGTGGATGGTGTCCGTTATACACTGCCACAGCCATTTTGGGTGATTGCAACACAAAACCCACTTTTTCAAAGTGGTACATATAGCCTACCTGAATCTCAGTTAGACCGCTTTCTAATGCGGTTATCCTTGGGTTATCCATCACGTTCAGCAGAAAAATTACTTTTACAACAACATTCTCGTCATGACTTAATTGAAAATTTACAATCCATTTTTAAACAAGAAGAGATTCTGCAATTACAATGTATAGTCAACAACATTGCAATTAATGATTTGGTTTTTGATTATATACTTGATTTAGTGGAAGAAACCAGAAAGGGACGTCATGGGGTGTCTACGCGTGGTGTATTGGCATTGAAAAAGGCTGCTCAAGCGCATGCATTTATTGAAAAAAGATCATTTGTAATTGCAGATGATGTACAAGCCGTATTTGTTGCAGTTACTTCGCATCGTATAGGATTGGGTGAGTCTGAAACTTTAGCTTTGATGCAAAAAGTTCCTGTTCAAGGTTAATTGGGATTTGACCATGTTTGCTAAAAGATTCGTGCAATGGTTGCATCAAAGATTTCGTTATACAGGTATACGCACACTCAAACAAAATGAAGTCTTAGTATTTATATACCAACAAGGCTTCCTCTATCTTGTGCTTATTTTGATCACATTTATTGCAGGAATTAACTATGCAAATAACTTAATTTTAGGTTTTTGCTTTTTAATAAGTGCCATCTTGTGTATTAGTTTTTATTTGAGTTTTAAACAATTGCATGGTGTGACAATAGAAGTCATTGTTGATGAAGTTGGTAAGGTTAATGAAGCTTTTAAAGTCACCGTGATTTTGCAACAACATCGCGCAAGCTCGAAGTTTTTAAATTTTAAATTCGATGATCAATTACTACCTTTTTTATTTCAGGATAAACAACAGCGTGTTGAGTTAAATTTTATCCCGCAAAAGCGTGGCAAATTTTCAATTCCTCCGATTCAGATTTATTCAACTTACCCATTAGGCTTAGTCCGAGCATGGACATACATTTATCTGACCCATGATTATTGGATAGCCCCTGAAGCAAAGTCTGGTGTGCAATATTCACATATTCAGGCGAATACGGGTCAACCTGATTTGGACGAGTTTAAAGAGTTAAGAAATTTTAAAATTGGTGATTCATTACAAAGTATTTCATGGAAGCAGGCTGCTCGAGGACAAGGACTTTTTGTGAAGCAGTTTGAAGATTTACTCGATACCCATGCTATGCAAATTGAATATGCAAAAATGCCCAGTGCTGAGCATGAAGAAAAACTCAGTTTAATGATGGAGTTGGTTGACCGTTGCGAACAACTACAATCACCTTATTGCATTATTTTACCGCATGCTCAGACTGAAAATGGTGTAGGGGAGCAGCATTATATTCATATCAAAACTTTGTTGGCACAAGCTTGAGGAGTGGGTATGAATAGATCAATTCAAGTTTCAATTTTAGTTGTCTTAAGTTTGATTTGGTTGGCACAGCTTGCTTATATGCCAATTGCCTTGTCGATATTGTTCTTGGTGAATATCCTCGGTTTAGGGGGGTATTATCATAAAATAAATACTCATCAAACACTCAATGTTCCTCGTTTTTTGTTGCAAGCGCCGAAGCTATTATTTGCATTTTTTGCCTTATTAATTATCTATCTGCACACTCAAACATTTTTAGGCGTAGAAGCTGGAACTGCCGTACTTTCTACATTCTTATTTGCCAAAGCATTTGAAACCAAGTCTAAACGTGACTTTATTATCCTGTTTAATTTTGCTTTGTTTGTGAGTGCAAGTTTATTTTTACACAGCCAATCTTTTTTAATGGCTGTTTTAGTATTGTGCTGCTTAATCAGTTGCTTGGTTGGATTGTACCGCGTACAGACAGCCAATTTTGAAATTAAACAGCCTGTTTTACAATCTCTTAAAAATGACTCATTCCATATCGTTAAGTTTATTGGTTTGGCTTCACCCTTTTTTATTTTACTATTTTTGTTTTTTCCACGCCTGCCTCCACTTTGGCAAATTCCGATTCCCAATAATCAAGCGGTGACAGGATTGAGTGATCGAATGTCCCCAGGTGATATTGCATCATTGTCGCAATCGAGTGCCTTGGCTTTTCGAATTATTGGAGACATGAAACAGTTTCCAAGCCGCAATGAGTTGTATTGGCGAGCGATGGTATTGGATCGTTATGATGGCACAACTTGGACAAGTGATTTAAGCAATAAGCAGAGCAAATCCTATGCCAAAATAGCAGGTCAAGTGGATGGATTTCATTATCAATATTTAGCCAGTGATCCAAGTCAACAATGGATCACAGGTTTAGAAAAATCGATACCGATAGAACAACGTTTTGAACTACATCAAGACTGGTCTATTACACCGAAACGGCTTGTACAACGGGTGCAACCTATCGAATTGCAATGGATTGGTCAGCGTATACAGGATGTTCAAGCACCGGTGTTTGAACAATTGATGCTTAAAAATAATCTAAAATATCCTAAAAATCGTGATCTACAAGCGCAGAAGTTTGCAGTGAGTATGTTTCATCAAAGCCAAGAAAACCCTGATATCTATATTCAAAATATTTTAAACTGGTATAAAAAAGAGAATTTTGTTTACACGCTGGCTCCGGGGAAATTGGGGAATCATCGAATTGATGAGTTTTTATTTCAATCAAAACAGGGTTTCTGTGAACACTATGCCTCAAGCTTTGTTTTGCTTATGCGTTATGTCGGAATACCTGCTAGGGTCGTCACAGGCTATCAGGGTGGAGAACTTGCACCTGACGGAAAAAGTTGGGAAGTACGTCAGTTAGATGCACATGCATGGGCAGAAGTGTATCAACAAGGACAATGGCATCGAATTGATCCTACAGCCATCATTGCGCCGATGCGAATAGATCAGGGAATGCAAACGACCATAGATGGCAATGCAGCGTTTTTTGGCGATGCAGCTTATTCAAATTTACGCTTTCAACATTCATCCGTATTGAGAACATTAAGAGTCTGGAGTGACTACGCAAGTTTTCAATGGCAAAGCAAAGTCGTGGGTTATGATGCAGAAAAGCAAAGTGGGTGGATGAAAAAACTGGGGCTCACTTCAGTCTATAGTTATGGACTAGTTTTAATTTTTGGAATCATTGGATTGTTACTGATTTACTGGGGGGCGACAAAACTTTTTCGAGTGCGTCAGATGTCTGAACTTGAGCGCTTGATTTTTAAATTTAATCAGCAGTTACCTGAGCTAAATCAAAAAGCACAATTTGAAACTTTTCAACAATGGATGTCTCGTTTAGCAAGTCAGGTTGAAGAAAAAAGTTCCTTTGAACAGGCAAATCAAGTTTTTCAAAAAATCACATATTTAGCTAATGAAAATCAACAAGATATTCAAAAAATTAAGAAATTGCTTAAAGAGTGTTCGAATGCGTTAAAAGCTAAAAAATAAGTCTTGTCATATTGCTGAAAAATGAATAATATTCTCAGCACTTCAGGTGTATAGCTCAGTTGGTTAGAGCGCTACGTTGACATCGTAGAGGTCTCCAGTTCGAGTCTGGATATACCTACCAATATATTAAATTTATATATCTTTCTATAACGATATATAAGTTGAAAAACCCTAAATATCATTTATTTAGGGTTTTTTATTGCTTTTTATACCGTAATATAACGATACATACTACTGTCCGCCGTGTATCATATGGTGTATCATGAACTAAAACTTAACTCATGATACAAATAACGAATGAAACGAGATACTATTAAAAAAAGACCTTTATCCGACACAACTTTGGCAAATTTAGAACCTGAAGACAAAGATTACCGTGAACGTGATACTGGCGGTTTGTATTTTGTCGTGCAAAAGACTGGAAAGAAGTCTTGGCAATTACGTTATAAAAATGAAAAAGGAAATTGGTCATGGAAAGGGATTGGTGGATATCCAAGTGTTAGTGGAGCGTCAGCTAGACGTAAAGCAAATGAGCTTTTTGAAAAATTAGCTAATGGTGAAGTCTTGGAAACAAGGAAACACATTAAACTAAAGCAACAAGAGATTGAGGGGCAAAAGTTTAGTATCTTAATGGCGGAATGGTTGGATACTAGAAAATTGGCATGGGGTGAAACAACTTTTGATAAAGCGCAAAAATCTATTAATCGTCATATCATTCCTAAATTTGGCGGACGTGATTTTACTGAAATCACTCCTAAAGAATGGTTTGATTTTTTTCAAGGTTTGCAGCGAGGATTAAACATCTACACCCAAGTTGAAAAATTAACATCTTATTGTCGTAATGCTTATGATTGGGCGAAATTCCAAGCAAAGATCAACTTTAACCCAATTGATGGGATGACCAAGCATTTAGATAAAAAAGTTGGGGGGAATATGAAGTTTGTCGAAATAGATGAATTGCCCCAACTAATTATCGATATACGTAGTTATCACCAACGTAAATTGGCGATAGGTTTAGAGTTAATGGCTTTATTATTTCCACGACCTGTTGAGTTACGATTTGCGACTTGGGATCAATTTAATTTTGATAAAGCAATTTGGGTTAAGCCTGCTGATATTATGAAAAAAGACATTGCTCATGCTGTACCTTTATCTAGACAAGCCATTACTTTGTTGAAAGAGTTGGAGCAATATCGAACAGAATCGGATTTATTGTTTTCAGGTCGTAATAGCCTAAGTCAACCTATATCTGACAATACCTTTAATATGGCTTTAAATCGTATGGGATATAAGGGACGTCAAAATCCACATGGCTTTAGACATATTGCAAGTACGGCATTAAACAATCAATTTAGTGATAAAGAGCAAGTGGTTGAAGCATGTTTAGCCCATATGAAAAAGGGTGTAAAGGGTGCGTATGACAAAGGGTCACATCTTGAAGAGCGTGTTGATATGATGCAATGGTGGGCAGATTATATTGATGGGATAGTAAAGTTTAACTCATAAGTAAATATCTTACGATTTTAATAAGCCACTTATAGATACTACTAATTATTTTGTATGTTGATTCGATAAAGCAATAATTAACTCTCTAACAAGTTTTTTATTGGATGGGGATAGCTTAATAAAAGCTTCAAATACTTCTTTGTCCTTGTAGCCTAATTCTTGTTTCCACTTACTATCACGCTGTTCAATAGCTTTTAGAATATCTTTATCAAAAGCTAATTCCTCTGGTGGAATTTCTAGCCAATTTGCAAGAATAAGAAGTTTATCACCAGAAGGAATAGCTTCTCCAATGAGCCATTTGCGAACGCCATGTAATGTCATGGGTTTACCTGAGTAATTCAAATTGAATTCTCTTTCTAGAACTGAAGGTTTAGCTTCATAACCTTTTGCTTTCATCGCTAAAGCTAAGCGTTGTGCAAATAAGTTTTTTTCATTTTCATATTTCATTCTCTCAAAATAGTTAGCTTAACTAAAAGTTACGTAATATTTGATTTTAATTACGTTAATAATTAAACTTTAGTTACGTAAATTTCTTAACTATATAAAATTGAAATATTTATAAGATTTCAATTGGTAGTCAAAAATTAATTTAGAGAACTTTTGAGAAGGGTTGAACATGATTAGAAGAGAATTTGTCTGCGGTATTGTTTTAACAGTCTTATGTATAACATCAGCATGTAGTGACTTAACAAGTAATGAAAGTAACATGGCGACAACATCGGCAGATGAAGGCGCAACAGCATTAGCTGATGAACACTCTGAGGATTTGACTAATTCTACCGAGCAAATAAAGGCATTTGAAGATAAAGGCGTTGCTAACCCAGTAAAGCAACTATTAGAAGGAGAGCCTGTTGAAGTGACATTTAATGTAAATAAGTTTAATACGGATGTTTATGGAAAAATAGCTTATAACATCGTGATTCAATCTAAGGCAGATGAGGTTCTTGTAAATGATGTGATTATAAATCGTGGGAATAATTGTAGTATCGGGAATTATGATCATAATAAAAAATTACCTGCAAATTTGAATTTCGGACGTTTAATTGAGTTACCAATTAGCTGTGATGCGAACTATGTAAGAGAGGTTGAGGTAAAAACAAATTATGGAAATTATAAATTTGGTGGAGTAGCACGTTAAGTAAGAATATTTAAGAAGACCTTTTTTTGAGTATTCAAAACAGGTCTTCTGGTATGGTTGAGAAAATTTATGTTGACTTTATAGTGTCTTTTGTAATAAACTATACATAGTAGTTAATGTTAAGACCACATTTGTATAAAATTAAAATAATAATTAATTATACATTTATTTAAAATAAAAATATAATTAAATTAAAAAATTATACTTTTTATATTCTTTAATTTAAAATTTTAAGTAAAAACTATTCAGTAATTTAATCTTGCAAAATATATTCCATATTAGTTATTTTTTTGATTAATTTTTCGGATTAATTAAAAATAATTAAATAAATTTTTATGTAGATTATTTTTATACAAAAAACAATAAAATAAGGAGAATTTATGAACTTTATTAGAAAAGAAATAGAAATTGATTGGATAAGTTTTAATATTGAGGTAAATCATGATCCAGCAAAAATATCAGATGGGTCAATTATATTTTCAAATATATATGTAAATAATTTTGAGGATATAAAGAAAATTGATGAAAGCAATTTTATCATAAAGAGTAAGCCAAAAAATATTTTTTCAGATTTTGGAAAATTAATTCAACTAAATTCAATAGATGGTAAAAGAATCATTGTAAAATCTAATATCTTTAAGTGGCTTAATGGGCATAATATAACTGGAGATTCAAATCTAATTTTTCTTGTGGTTAAGTTTGTTGAAGATTTAAAGGATAAAGGATTAATTGATCCAACAGAAGAGCAGTTATCAAATATAAGAAAAGGTAATTTTAGAGTTTATAGAGTTGATGTTAAACAAGATTTAATTTTTTCCGATAAAAATAGTGCTTTAAGGTATTTAGATCATATAAAAAAACTTGGCATTTACCCATATAAAGCAAAAAAAATCTTTAAAAACGGGTGCTATTTTGGTTTTGAAAGTCGTACACGTTGGAATTTACAGTACTATCATAAAGGCACTGAAATAAGTAACCAAAATCCAATGATTAAAGCAAATCGTGAATTATTTGCATTGTCTGAGTTGATGATAAGATCTGAAATAAGAATTCTTAATGACCAACTAAAGGATTGGAATTTGAAGTATGGTTACCAATGGTCAGATTTAAATCAAATAAATAATTTTTTTACAGAGAAATTTACCAATTTAAGATTACCAAATATAAAAGAACGCAATGAATTACTAGATATAAAAGACTCTGCGGATAGAAAATTTTATTTACTTGCAAAAAACAGCTGTATTAATGATTTATATTCTAGAGCCACAATTTATAAAAAGCGTATTAGATTTTTAGAATTGTATGGTATTGATATTGATGAAATTGCCAATTAAAATAATAAGAGGAGAAAAAATGAAAACATTAAAAGAGCCGTCGATTGTAAGTAATAATATTTTTTTTATACCAAAATTTCGTCTAACTATCAATGAAGTATGTACAATGTTGTCGGTAGGTAGAGATAAGCTAAATCGATTGGAAAAAGAAGATCAAAGTTTCCCAAAATCAATGAAAGATGGCAAAAATAGACAATCAGCAGTATATTATGACTATCAAGAAATTTCTGAATGGTATGAGAGTTGGAAAGAAAACTCACGTACAATGCAGTTGAGTTAAAATAAAACGGCGTAATAACGCCGTTTTTTATTTTTAAAACAATTGATTATGAAGATTTATTATTACCTTTCTCCCGTTTGAGGTGCGGTGTGCCTATACATCTTTATCATAATGATAATACTTAATTAGTATTGATATACAATGATGTATTTGTATATCAAATCCTTGATATTGAGATATATAGTTGTTTGTATAATTTTCATTATAGGTCTCAATGAATGATTTTATATTGAAATACATATCAGAAAGATAAGATAGTTCTTTAATTTCATTCTCAGACATATCTTTTGTAAAGCTAGTTAAAATATTTATATAACAACCAATAGCTAGATCATTTTTTTTAGCATATTCTTCTTTAAGTTTTTTAATCTTTCCGTTTTCAACAGACCTTCCATTGCTAACATCCTCTATATACATAGATATTTGTGTATTTACAAATAAGGAATCTGATAGCAATACAATGGTATCTTTAGATAAACTTGATAGACTTTCTAATCTCTTTTGCTTCTTCCATTGCCATGAAATAAATAAAGCTACTCCTGCACCTATAAAAGTTGCAATTGCTCCTGCAATACTTCCTATAGCTCCCCAATCAAAACTACAAATAATCATATCTTATCCTTTCAATACTCGATATACAGTAGCTACACCACAATCCACAGCTTTAGCTATTTCTTCTTTTGTTAAACCTTTATTATTTAACTCTTTAATTCTATCATGTTTTGTTGTATCAGCTTTCTTGCCACTTGGTTTATATCCGCTTCTCTCTAAACCTTGCTTAATTCGCTCCCTACGTTTGTCATTGTCCAATCTAGCCATAGTTGCCAATAAATCTATAAGCATGTCGTTTACAAGGTTTAGGATAGAGCTTGTAATGGTATCGTTTGAGCTAATAAGCATATGTGTAGTTGGCAGATCAGCTACAACTAGCTTTAATCCCTTTTCTTTTATACGTCCTTTCAATACATCAAAATCGGTTTGAGAAAGCCTAGACAGCCTATCTACACTCTCAACTAACAACGTATCACCATTCTTAGAATCATCTAATAATTTGTTTAAAACAGGTCTATCTAGCTTTGTACCTGATTCATTCTCTACATATTCTTTCACATCACCTTTTATGGATCTAGCAAACTCTCTTAAATCATCTAATGCCCTTTCTGCATCTTGGTCTTTGGTACTGGCACGTACATAAATTCTAGTTGTCATTTCTCGTTTAACTATGTTTTTTTAAGTATTATGATAATACTATCATTTAATTTATTTTTATAGTCTATTGATAGATAATTTATCATTTATTTTTATTATTTTTTGAGTATAGTTATTTGATAGAAAAATTAATATCATAGTCAATTAGACAATAATTTTACATTTAAGAGGTAGTGATGGAATATACAGAAAGACAAATTTTAGAAGGTAAAGCTGTACTATTTTTAGGTGCAGGCGCTTCTTATAATTGCACAAATCAAAAAAATGAAAGAATAGGTTTTACAGGTGGAGAACTATTACAAAAAATAAATGAGGAGTTTCTAGGTAACACATCTGATCCCTTAACATTAGATTTTGCATCTACTATGGCTATACAGATTTCTGGAAGAGAAAACTTTGATCAATTTATAAAGAATTTAGTATGTGATTTTGAGCCTACAATGGAACATAAGCTTATCACTGATTTCAAATGGAAAGCCATTTTTACAACCAATTATGATGAAGCTATTGAAACTGCATTTAAAGAAAATAAATCATCGTTACAAAGAGTCGAAAAAATAATTAGTGATAATGATTCACTGCAAAAAGTAATAGTAAATCCAGAAAAGTTGCCATTAATTAAAATTCATGGATGTATTACTAGAGCTAATGATAGTAGAGTTCCTTTAGTTATAGCAAGCAGTGATTATAGAAGGCACTTGGAAAATAGATCTAGTCTATATCAGTATTTAAAAGAATGTCTAACTAGTAACCTAGTGATTTTTTATGGATATGGTTTGGCTGATTTGAATATAATTGGGATACTAGATGATCTAGAAAAAGATGGCGTAAATCGTATGCGTCACATTTGGATAGATCCTTTTATGAAAGAAATACATAAGAATTATTGGCAGTCTAAAAATTTAGAATGTAAAGTCACTAACTTACATAGTTATTTAACAGATATACAATCTATACAAAACAATGGTTTGTTATCTTTAAATAATATTTTGAAAAATGATTCTGTCATTTCTAAAATAATTCCTTCGGACAATAGACCGAGTACTGAGTTAGAAAATTATCTATGTAATCAGCTAATATTTATGGAAATGAATGATGATATAAAATCGGAATCTGATAAATATAATATTGATATTTTTTATAGAGGAAACTCTCATGGGTTTGGTTGGTTGGATAAAAATTTAGACTTTCAAAGAAGTATTGAAAGAAGTTTAGAAATCGAATTATTTGAAAATTTTGAAATATCCAATCATTTTTTTAATTTTTTAATAATTAATGGATATGCTGGTAGTGGAAAAAGTGTTTTGTTGAAAAGACTTGCATGGAACGGTGTTTCAAAATTTAGTAATTTTTGTTTTTATTTGAAAGAAGGATCATCACTTAATACTAAATTAATTTTTGAGTTAATAAAATTAATACAAGAACCAATAATTATTTTTGTAGATGATATTCTTGATCATCAAGAAGAAATATTAGAAATTAGAAATTTTTCAATAAAAGCTTGTGCAAAAATATTTATAGTCGGAACAGCTAGAAGTAATGAATGGAATAATAGTGATAATAAATTAGATAAATTGAATCCAAGTTTCTTTAGTTTGAAAGATCTTAATGATATAGAAATCAGAAACTTAATTGATAAGTTGAAAGAATTTAAAGCTGAAGGTAACTTAAAAGAATTAGGAGATCAAGATAAATATAAATTTATTAAGGAGAAAAGTAATAATCAATTACTTGTAACGTTATTAGAAGCTACTCATTATGGGCAAGAGTTTTCTGAAATTATAAAAGATGAATATGAGGGTATTTATGATAGATCTGCAAAAGATTTATATTTGGGAATATGCTGTCTGCATAGACATGGAGTTGAACTAAGAGCAGGCATGGTAAAAAGATTAAGTGGAATTGATTTTGAGGAATTTAAAGAGAAATTTTTACAACCGCTTGAGCTTTTAGTAGTTAGTTATCATAGTTATCGTTTAAATGATGTTGTTTATACATCTAGACATACTCATATTGCAGAGCATGTTTTTCAACAAGCATTTATGTCTGAATTAGATAAGGCACAACAGATAATAAAAATAATAAGATATTTAAATATAGGATTTGATACTGATGCAAAAGCTCTAGATTGTATTTTGAAAGGTAGAGCACTTGCCGAAGAGTTTAATGATAAAAAACTTGCACACTCAATTTTCAATGTAGCACAGGATATTGGGGTAAATAGTGCATTTATATTGCATCAAAGAGCCATTTTGGAAATTAATCATGCAAATCCAAATTATGATTTAGCTCTAGAATATTTGAAGAGAATTGATAATAGTGATAGTTATTATGATATGAGGACTGTAGAGCATACTAAAGCAAATGTATATAGAAGATTGGCTCTAAATGTATCTTCCAGACATGAAAAAATAAAGTATAGAAATCTAAGCCTAAAATTATTAAATGAAAATATAAGGACTTCAGTTAAGACATCAATGCCATATCATACAAAGGGTCTTGTTTTACTGGATGAAATTAAAGATTGTGATAATGAGAATGATTTAGTTGAAATTATAAGGGATTTTGAAAATAATTTGTCCTCAGGATTTAAAAAATTTCCATATGATGAAACACTTACATTACTTGAACATGACTTCTCAAAAGAGATGAATAACTCACCTCGTGCTATAGAGAAAATTAAAGAAGCACTTAGAAAAAATAGTGATAATGTATATATTGTACAACGTTATGCAAAATTTTATATTAGTAAAAAAAATTATGCTGAAGCAAGAAAATGTATGTTAAATTTTTTAAGAAATGATGTTAATAATCGTGCTATTAATTATTTAATGGCTTGTTCTTTTATAGATGAAGATGAAATTTTATACAATAAGCAAGCTATAAATTATTTAAAAAAATGTTATTCATCAAATGATACAAATTATGAACCAAAATTTCTACATGCTTGTCTAGAATATGTTTATCAGAGTGAAGAAAAAGCTTTAAAAATATTCAAAGATTTGACCCAAGCAAATATAAGACCAAAAATTAAAAATAGAACTTCACGTCCAATTTTAAATATTCATGGAGAAGAAGTTTTTTATGATGGTTTGATTGTGACTATTAATGATCAATTTGGGTTTGTTAAAACATCCAAATACACTGGAAATATATATATCCATAAGTCTGCAATGATAGATCAAGAAGATTGGGAGGCTTTGAGACCAGGTGACCCTTTAAAAATATCTATTTGTTTTAGTTTTAGAGGGCCTAGAGCTAAGGTAGCGATTCTATAATAGTTAAAAGGTGCTGCAAGTCAGCACCTAGTTTTTGAATTAAATGCTCTAATATTTTTTAATTGTTTGATTTATTTCATCTAAAGATTTTCTTCTATAGTCTGAATCATTTGAAATGGTATTTGATAGCGATCAAATTGACCATTAGTTATAGCACTATCTCTTAAAGAAGTGATATCTATATAACTCCACTCTATGATGAAATAAATTCATTAATTAAGTCGTTTGATGTCGAACCCTAAATTCTTAATTATTCAAGTATGTTAAGAGTTGTTAATATTCTTATTTGTTTACATATTTGAAATTTACATGTTTTTACTAATAGTAATGAGCACCTTTGGCAGTACCTTTTTTGATTTGTTATATATTAATTACTTTTAAAACAATATATTAGTTTATTTAATTGAGTTCGACCCTCGGAATTGTACAGATTATAGGAAATTCTTATTTGTATCATAATGTGTATCATATTGAAAAAATTATTTTAAATAATTAAACAAAACAGATAGTTATTGTTTTGTTTGGTAGTGGATATACCTACCAAGATTTAGATGTATATGTAATAAGGGATTTAAGCGAAATCAGTAGCTTAAAGCCCTTTTTTTATGCGTATAATAATATGTGATAATATCAGCCTACTAGGTTTAAATGGTGAAATTAGCCGATCTAGCCGAATAATTTACGTCAAGATTACGTCAAGCTTTTGAGTTTAAGATAATGAAAATACCAAAACCGATTAAACGTGGTGAAGTTTGTTTTACTAAGAAAATAATGAAATGTAAGATTTCTTCATTTTCTAATGATAAATTAAATGAGTGGCATTAAAAACATGTGTGAATATTGGAAAATCTTTTAGTGATAAGATAAAAGTAGCTGATTTAGAGTATATAGGCTTAATTAATCAAACAAATATTCTAAAATTTTACCCCAATATTTTTTAACTCTTTAACAACTGAATAAAATCAATAAGTTATAATTGTAAGTAAAAACTTGGGTCATTTGATGATTTTTAGGTTTAACTTACTGTTATTATTTTATTTTTTGTTTTAAAATTATAGTTCACTACCGTATAGGTAGCTTAGAAATTTAGTAAAGTTAATAAGCTCAGGATCAGACAGTTCACTACCGTATAGGTAGCTTAGAAAAGTTCAAATTGCAAACAATCAAGTAGAATCTCAGTTCACTACCGTATAGGTAGCTTAGAAACAAGACTTCAAGAATGGGTTAAAGGTCTTTTAGTTCACTACCGTATAGGTAGCTTAGAAAAAAAGGCTAAAAGCAAATGAGCGTAGATAGTAGTTCACTACCGTATAGGTAGCTTAGAAAAGTGGCTCAATTGGTTGCTTTGGATTTTACAGGTTCACTACCGTATAGGTAGCTTAGAAAAATTAAGCTTCTGTGGGATTGATACAGATACAAGTTCACTACCGTATAGGTAGCTTAGAAAATTGCGTACATGTGTTTGTCGCTTGATCGACAGTTCACTACCGTATAGGTAGCTTAGAAAATGTACACCCTTACAATCTCGGGTGAAAATACAGTTCACTACCGTATAGGTAGCTTAGAAAAAAGACTACAAACCAAGCTGCAGACAATCACAGTTCACTACCGTATAGGTAGCTTAGAAAATAGCTGTATGAGATGTAGGTAATCTTTCCCAGTTCACTACCGTATAGGTAGCTTAGAAAAAGCGTTTGCAATGTCGTTTGCCATATCCTCAGTTCACTACCGTATAGGTAGCTTAGAAATGTAGGTGCAGAATATAACCCTGCGCCTGTTCGTTCACTACCGTATAGGTAGCTTAGAAAAACAACGGCAGAATTAGAGGGTACAGCTTTATGTTCACTACCGTATAGGTAGCTTAGAAATTTTGGAGTTGTAACGTCGGGAACAATACTGCGTTCACTACCGTATAGGTAGCTTAGAAAAGAAGCACAGGCAATGTATATCAAAGCGCGAGGTTCACTACCGTATAGGTCGTTTAGAAATTTCAATAAATAACAACGATCAAAACAATAAAGTTCACTACCGTATAGGTAGCTTAGAAAATTCATGGCATCGGTTGAAGTTTCAGATACATGTTCACTACCGTAGAGGTAGCTTAGAAAAAGATTTCTTCATTCGTAATTTGAATTGTTCAAAATTTGATTTATATTCATTTCTGTTTTATTATTTGCTTGGAGACGCCGAGTAGCGGTAACTACCCGACGCATTCTGTTAGTGAGCTGATTGAGAAATCAACAACAATAACAGGATGACAACGATGATTAGACAAAAGCGCATCGTAAACCTCCAAGGATTAATGTAACGAAACACCGTTACAGGTCACCCTAGCCCCAATGACTAGGGCAGGTTACTGTAACACAACAAAAAGCGCCCATGGGCGCTTTTTGTTGTTTAAAGAGATGAGGTTAACTACATCCTATCCAGCGTTTGTCTTCTTCTTCTTCAATTACCATATTCACTTTTTTCACTTTCAATTCAGCGCGATCATTTATTTTATCTGTTTTGTACACTGAGAGACGTCAAGAGAATACCTTTCGTATAATCTGATCATTCTCTAACAAGCATTCACTACCGTATAGGTAGCTTAGAAACCTTACCAAAGCGATATAAGCCATCGCACCGAGTTCACTACCGTATAGGTAGCTTAGAAAATGTCAACATGTGTACTACTGAAAGTCTAAGAGTTCACTACCGTATAAGTCGTTTGTATGTGCTAAATAGAATGTTTATTTTCACTTGATTGTTTAGGTAAAATTCATAAATTTCACAAATTGTTTCCTACTCCAATATCGCTTAGAAAACTGTTTTGTTTAACAGGATGATCAGCTTTTTTTATTTATCTCAATTTCAATAAATGGGTTAGGCAAGATCTTTTATATTCAAAGTTGATAATAGATGAGTAATTTTCTTATTGAACTTGAAAAAATTAAATGAATAAATCTCATCTTTTTATTGAATAGGCGTATTTATAGCGCTGAAAATTACTTGATTTTTAATTTAAAAATAAAATAGTTACGTCGATTTTTTATAATTTCGCAGCAACTAATGAACGCAGTGCCTAAATAGCAAATTTTTGCTTAAATTAGTTTTTTAAATTTGCTTGTTTATACAATTTTTGGATTTTAAAAAAATTGAATTGAGACGAAATTGACATTTTCTATGATTTTCTAAAGTGTGACAATTTTTTAATATTCAAACATAAGCTAAAAAATTGTCTCACTTTGATAAAAAATAATTCAATGATTTGTTTAGAAAAATTTATAAAAGTCTATTTTTTTTATGCGTGCTTATGTTTAAATGGTTAATTTACGTACAATACCATTTGGACATACTTATGAATAAAATTTACAAAGTTATTTGGAATAAAAAAATTGGCTGTTGGCAAGCTGTCTCAGAACTGGCAAAAAACCACAGTCCTTCACAAAGCACAGTGAATGATCAAAATAAAATAATCGGAATTGCTGAAAAAGTATCAGCTTTGTTTTTATTTGGATTAGCCTTACTCCCTTTATCTGTGCATGCAGCGATTTCAAATATCGAATTACCGACAGGCGCTCAGATTAATTCTGGTTCGGCAACGATTTCTCAAAATGGGCATACCCTGAATATTAATCAAAGCAGTCAAACACTGAGCACCAATTGGAACAGCTTTAACATTGGTCAAAATGCGACAGTCAATTTTAACCAAAATAATGCATCTTCAGTCGCAATTAACCATGTATTAGACAGTAACGCTTCGCAAATTATGGGGCGTTTAAATGCCAATGGTCAGGTGTTTCTGCTCAATCCGAATGGTGTGGTTTTCTCTAAAACCGCTCAAGTGAATGTTGGGGGATTGGTTGCTTCAACGTTAGCACTTACGGATCATGATATTCAAAATGGTCAATTCACTTTAAAAGGCGATGCCAATAGTCATGCAAGTATAGAAAATTATGGCACTATTCAAACTTTAAAAGGTGGAACAGTGGCGCTGATTGCGCCGAATGTTAAAAATACAGGTTCTATTACCACACCAAATGGAACTACGCATTTAACATCCGCTAGTCAAGTCACGCTTGCTTTACAAGATGGTTCATTGACCCAGTACCAAGTGGATCAAGGGGTTCTTAAAGGTTTAGTGGACAATGGAGGAGCAATTCTTGCTGATAATGGCGCAGTCTATTTAACTGCAAAAGC
>NZ_AMFQ01000153.1:0-1873 GCF_000335555.1 Acinetobacter sp. WC-743
GCTTGCTGACCTTGTTCATCTCGAATGGTGATATTTGACGTATTGATACCGCTCTTGGTCACACTACTGTCTTTATCACTGTCTAAACCAAAACCGATCGACTTACTTACACCTGTAGTCGTGGATGCATGCTGATCAATTTTGTTTGGTGTAGAAAGTACAGTATCAGGCGTTTTACCACCTTTTTCATCACTTTTGCCTGCATTAAACCCTGCACTTAAGCTAATACCTTTGGCATCATACTCACTGACGTTACGAATATCTGAATGCGTCAATGTGCCTGTATCTAAACTATTTTTCTTTAAGTTTTCAGCAGTCTGTGTCGAAGTAATGATCGCTCCTTTCAAATCAGTATTATTCTTCACCTTGATCTGATAACCATCATCTCCAGCGAAAACTCCTGACTGTTCGTTTACCGACGCATAATTGGCATTTACATTGGATTTGCTAAATCCTGTAGATGCATTTCCGCTGTTGATACTCGCACCATTGGTTCCGACACTGACTTGTCCTGAGATATTTTGTTGCTTACTCTTGTAGGTTGCTTTGTCTTGTAAGCTTTCAATATTCAGTTCATTGGCATCAATCTGTACACCTTTACCTTGTACCTGACCACCAATAATATTAGTTGCATTTCCACTACTGATCGTGGTTGAACTGTCTTTAGAAATGAGACCTATCAAAGCCTTGTTATAATAAGACCAATTAGTCATTCGATAGGTTTTCGGGCTAGGCTCCTTCAGTCGAAAATTATATTACTAAAGAAGCCTTTAAGAACAGGTTTGTGCAACAAAGTCATTCTACACTACCAATTTCTTCTAAACTCTATTATTTCCCCATTATTATCAATAAAAATTGGAGTGTTACCAACTAAAGAATAATTTATATCTTTTGTTTCCATAAATCTTTTTGATTGATAAAAAATAAACCAACCATTATCAACTTTGTCTAATTTAGGATCAATTACTATTTCATCATTATCAAGTTCACCTAAATTTGTACTTAAAAATTTTTTTGCTAACTCAATGATTTCTTTTTCAGTCTTCATTTAAATAATCTCTACTTAAGCTTACCAAATCTAATATGTTCAAACTGTTTAAAGTTATTCAAACCGGAACTACCAGTTTGTCCATCAATATAATTCACTTTTCCATTTTGAACTACTGCATTCCATACATGACCTGAACGCCCATCACTCGTCATACCATATACAACAGCCCTTGTTCCATCTCCAGATTTCAATAATTCTTGTTCCATTTTGTTCTTGCTTATCCACCCACTGAGTTTTGTACCTAGTACCTTTTCAAGTTGATTAAATGGAAGTGAACTTGTACTTGGCAGAGCTGAAGTTGGTGCGCCAGTTTTGAGTTCATTATTCACAGCTAATACACAATTAACACAATTTTGATTGCTATTAGTCGGGTTAATATTTTTAATTCCCCCCGCATCTGCTTCTGTATTAGTCGTCAGTTTAACATTTTTAGGTGCAACAGCTCCACCTATCATCAATACATTACCAACCACCTCAACTCCAGCAAATGTTCTAGACAATGCTGTCATTTCTTGATTTGTAAACAGTGATCTATCAGCAAAAACATCGTGACCACTTTTCAGTGTATTCGCAACTATTGAAGCCAATGCGCCACCTTGAACAAGTGCCCTAGAACTATTTAACTCATAGACTGAATATAGGGCTTGATAATCTACTGGTAATAATTTTGCTTTCAAACTACCATTTTGATTGACAACTAAATAACGCAATCCTGTACTGTCATTTGGATTAGGGTCTGTTGACATTTATGGTCCATAATTTAACCTACAAGGGGAGCCATAAAAATATGCAAGCTAATGCAACAGAACTTTCATAGTTCCG
>NZ_AMFQ01000154.1:0-523 GCF_000335555.1 Acinetobacter sp. WC-743
CTGATGATTTTAAAAATTTATAGTGGTATAAATTGTTTATTTTATAGCAATAAAAAAGCCCACTTGAATCAAGTGGGCTTTTAGAATTTGGCTCTCCAACCTGGGCTCGAACCAGGGACCTGCGGATTAACAGTCCGTCGCTCTACCGACTGAGCTATTGGAGAATCTGGAACGCATTTTAGGGAGGAAATGCAGATGGGTCAAGGAAAAATTGTTAAATTCATCATAAAAATGCATTATTTGCTAAATATTTGATCATTTTAAATAAAAATAAAGAAATTCATAGATTTGTTTAAAACTTTATTTGACTTCATTCGCGTCAGTGTTTGACTTCATTCGCGTCAGTGTTTGACTTCAACTGTAGATGAATCAAACCATCTTTGAGCAGGCTTGATTTTTTGCAATCTATTTGTCAGCACTGCTTTACGTTTTATTTATATGTAACCTGAGTTCGATGTAATTAAATCTTCAACTCATTGAAAAATGATAAATCTCTATGGATTCTTGCTACCTTTTCATCCAA